>CAZZVQ010000024.1:0-52060 GCA_964657565.1 uncultured Acetobacteraceae bacterium | reverse complement strand
CTCCGCCAGCCGTCACGCCTCCCGAGGCCGCCGTGCCGACACCGACACCGGCGCTGGGCGACATGTCGGTGCCGGACGTGCTGGCCAAAGCGCCGAACGCCGCCGCCATAACCGCCGAGGGACAGCGTCGGCTGGACGGCAACCGGCACGACGATGGATTGCTCCTGCTCGAGGCCGCCGCCGATCGGGGTGATGCGGCTGCGGCTGCGGCGCTGGGCAGATTGTACGATCCGGTCGGCTTCCAACCCGGTGGACCAATCCCCAAGGCCGACCCTCGCCAAGCCGCCCGGTACTATCGCGATGCCGCCCGAGCAGGGGCGGATGTCACGGCGGCCCGCGATGCGCTGCATCAGCGATTGGAGCGGGATACGCAGGGCGGCAATCTTGGCGCGGGTCTGACGTTAAAGGATTTCTGGCCATGATCGTCCGGCGCGCCTTCCTCCTCATCGCGCTTCTCCTGCCGGTCGGCGCGGCGGCCCAGAGCCCGCGCCATCCTTTGCTGATCGCGGGTAAACAGTCGCTCTACCAGCGCGTGATCGCCCGCCCCGGTGCGACGCTCTCCCCCGGGCCGGATGGCGCCGGCGCCGCGCCCGTCGCCGGCTTCACCGTGTTCTACGTCTATGCGCGACCGGACGGTGGCCGCATCGAGGTGGGCCGTTCCTCGGAAGGGCGAGCCGAAGGCTGGATCCAGGCGGACAAGGCGATCGAGTGGAAGCACACCATGATCGCCGCCTTCACCACGCGCGCCGGCCGCGACCCGGTGCTGTTCCTCCGCTCCGAACTGGATGAGCGCACCCTCATGCTGGACGGGCAGGCCGGCCAGCGCGCCGACGCCTTGCGCACCGCTGCCGCCGGGGCCGACCCTGGCCCGGTCGTCGCCATCGAGCCGGCCAACACGATCGACTTCGCCCACCATTTCTACCTGATGCCGATCCTTTCGGCGCAGCGGATCGAGCGTGAGTTCGGGCCGCCCTTACGCCTGCTCGAAGTCATCTCCGCGCCTAGCGAACCGCCGCGCCCCACGGTCCCGCCGGCTCCCCCGAACGCGTTCAAGGCCGCCGTCGTGTTCGTGTTGGACACCACGATCAGCATGCAGCCCTATATCGACCGCACGCGCGATGCGATCCGTCAGATCGTCGCCTCGATCGGCAACACCCCGCTACGGGACAATTTCCGCTTCGGCCTGGTCGCCTACCGCGACAGCCTGGCCGACAGCCCCGGCCTGGAATACAGCACCCGCGTCTACGCCAAGCCCGATTTCAGCCAGGCGCCCGACGCCATCAACACCCAAGTGGTCGCGGCGCACGAGAGCCCGGCCAGTTCGATCGGGTTCGACGAGGATCCGATCGGCGGCATCAAGACGGCAATCGACGAGATCGACTGGTCGGCGTTCGGCGGCCGCTACATCGTGCTCATCACCGATGCCGGCGCGCGCACCGGCGCGCACCCGCACAGCCTGACGCACCTCGACATCCCGGAGATCCGCGAGCTGGCCAAGGCGAAAGGCATCGCCGTGTTCGCCATCCATCTGCTGACGCCGGAAGGCAAGGCCCGGCACGATCATGAGCCGGCTGCCGCGCAGTATCGCGACCTCACCCAGTTCGGTGCCGCCGGGTCGCTGTATTTTCCGGTCCCGAACGGCACGCCCGACGCCTTCGCAGCCACGGTTCAGCAATTGAGCCGCGCACTGGTCAACCAGGTCGGCGAAGCCGCCGGACGGCCGGTCGCGGGTGCGACCCAGGTTCCCAACCCGGCGATCCGTCAAGCCGTCGAAAGCGTCGGCGAGGCCATGCGACTCAATTATCTCGGCCGCACCACCGGCACCCAAGCCCCGGACGTCGTGCGCAGCTGGACGACCGACCGCGACCTCAAGGACCCGTCGATCGCCAGCCTCGACGTCCGCGTGCTGCTGACCCGCAACCAGCTGTCCGACCTCGCGCAAAGTCTGCAGTCGATCCTGCAGGCCGGGTTGGCCGGACGCACCGAACCGGGCACGTTCTTCACCCAGCTCCGCTCAACCTTTGCGACTGCAGCGCGCGATCCGCAGCGGATCGCGACGGCGCAGAACATCGGCAGCATGCTGGGTGAATACCTGGACGATCTGCCCTACCAATCGGAGATCATGGACATCCGCGAGCCCGACTGGATCGCGATGGGCGCCATTGCCCAGCGCACCGTGCTGAACAGCATCGAGTCGAAGCTGCGGCTGTATCAGGAGTTCCAGTCCAACGCCGATCTATGGATCGATCTCTCCGGAACCCGGTCGCCCGGAGAGGCCCTGTATCCGGTGCCGATCGAAGCTCTCCCGTGACCGTGCCGACGCTGCGGGCCGAGGGGGTCGCCCGCAGCATCGGTGTGCCTGGGAGCCGCTTCAGCCTGGTCGTCGACCATTTCACCATCTTTGCCGGCGCGCGCGTCGCGGTGGTCGGACCGTCTGGCTGCGGCAAGAGCACGCTGTTGGGTCTGCTCGCGCTCGCGCTCCGGCCCGATACGGCGCGGGCGCTCGACATCGCCGGGTCGGATGCGATGGCGCTGTGGCAGTCCGGCGCCGCCGACGCGCTGGCCGCGCTGCGGTCGCGCCGCATCGGCTTCGTGGCACAGACCGGTGCGTTGCTGCCGTTCCTGACGCTGCGGGCCAACATCGCCCTGCCGCAAGCCATCGGCGCCAGGCCCGATCGCCGCTGGGCGGACGCCCTGGCCGAGCGTCTCGGCATAACGGCCGTCCTGGACCGGATGCCGCAAGCCGTCTCGGTCGGCCAGCGGCAGCGTGCCGCCATCGCCCGCGCGCTGGTGCACCGGCCCGCGCTGATCCTGGCCGACGAGCCCACCGCCTCCGTTCACCCGGCCCAAGCCGATGTGGTGCTCGCTCTGCTCTGCGAGGCCGCGACGGAACAAGGCACGGCGCTGGTCATCACCACCCACGACGCCGGGCGCGCCCAAGCCGCCGGCTTCGATCTCGCGCCCTGCGACCCGGCGCCCAGCGCCGACGCCACCCGGATCGCCTATCCCTCATGAGCTGGCTGCTACCCGCCCGGCTCGCTTTGGCCGACCTTTCGGCCGAGCGCATGCTCGCGCTCTGCTCCGTGCTGGCGCTGGCTGCCGTGCTCACCCCGCTGCTGATCCTGGGCGGCCTGCGCGCCGGCGTAATCCAGGGACTGCGCGAGGCCCTGCTCCAAGACCCCAGGACGCGCGAGATCACCACCGCGGCCAACCGCAGCCTCGACGCCGCGCTGCTGCAGCAACTCTCCATCCGCCCCGACGTGTCGTTCCTGGCGCCGCGGACCCGGACGCTGGCAGCGAGCTTGCTCCTGGAGAAGGACGGTGCACCGGGCGGAGGGGCCCGGGTCGAGCTGATCGCGACGGCGCCGGGCGATCCGCTGTTGCCGGTCGGCCCCGCCAGGGCGCGCCGGATCGTGCTGAGCGCATCGGCCGCCGCTCGGCTGGGCGTCTCGGCCGGCGAGGGCGTGATCGGCCGGCTCGCGCGAGTGTTGGACGGTCACCGCGATTCCGTTCAGCTCGATCTCGAGGTCCAGGCCATCGCGCCGCCGGCCGCGTTCTCGCGCGAAGGTGCGTTCGTCACACTGCCGCTCGCGATCATGGTGGAAGATTTCCAAGACGGCCGCATCGCCATACCCGGACCGCTTGATGCCTTGCCACCGGCCGAGCGTGCCGAGTTCGCCGGCTTCCGCCTCTATGCGCGACGCCTCGAGGATGTGCCGGCTCTCGATGCGGCGCTGCGGGCTCGAGGGATTGAAGTCGTCTCGCGGGCGGGCGACGTGGCCGGGTTGTTGCGGGTCGATCGGCAACTCGGGCTTCTATACGGCTTGGTCGCCGGATTTGGCGGGGCCGGGTTTCTGGTGTCGCTCGGGGCCGGATTGTGGGCGAACGTCGAGCGCAAACGGGCGGCGTTGGCGCAGCTGCGTTTTCTCGGCTTGTCGGCCGGATCGCTGCGGCAGTTTCCGATGGTGCAGGCGATGTCGCTGTCGATGGTCGGGGTCGCATTCGGCGGCGTCACCGCGCTGCTGGCGGGCCTGGTGATCAACCGCCTGTTCGCCGGAACGCTGGCGCTCGATCGGGATCTTTGCATCATCGATGCAGGTCTGTTGCTGACGGCCGGGGCCGCGACGTTGCTCGGTGCAGTGCTGGTGTCCGCGGTGGCGGGCACGCGGGCCGGCCGGGTCGAACCCTGGGAAGGAGTGAACTCGCCATGAGGATCACGCTGGCGCTCTTGTTGTTGACCGCGCCGGTGCACGCGGCAGAGTGGGATGGCAAATGGTTCAATCCGCAGCCGGCGGAGGGCGATCTGCTCCTGCCGATGCCCTGCGGTGCGATGATGGCGTTCCGCCCGGTCGACGTGCCCACCGCGCCGGGACCGTTGGACGATCGGGCGTTCACCGCGGGCCAGCCGGAGACACCGCTGGCCTATAGCGACTACCTCCGCGGCGCCTTCCTCGCGGCGCCCTTCCCAAGCCCGGATGGCAAGGGCCGCCGTTTCTACTTGGGCAAATATGACGTCACCCGCGACCAGTATGCGACGTTGTCCGGCACGTGCCCGGTGCCGTCAGCGGCGGGCCGGATCGCCCAGGTGTCGATTTCGCAGCAGGATGCGCTGGGGTTCTCGGCGCAGTGGACGTCTTGGTTGCTCAAAAATGCCCGCACCACGCTGCCACGGCGGGGTGCGGCCTATGCCTTCGCGCGGCTGCCCACCGAAGACGAGTGGGAATACGCGGCGCGGGGCGGTGCGCGGGTCAGCGAGGACGAGTTCCTGGGCCCGCTCTGGCCGATGCCGGAGGGGCCCGACCGCTACATCCTCGCCGGCAGCCGCGCCGCGGGCGGCAAGGTAGGGCAGGTGGGTCAGCGGCTGCCCAACCCGCTCGGCCTATACGACATGCTCGGCAATGCGGGCCAGATGATGCTCGACCCCTATCGCATGAACCGCGTGGGGCGGCCGCACGGGCAGGCCGGCGGCATCGCGGTACGCGGCGGCAACTACACGGCGTCCAGCCCGGCCGCCCTGCGCACCGCCATGCGCGATGAGATCCCACCGTATGACGCCGCCACGGGTGAGCCGACCCGGCTGCCCACCATGGGGTTTCGCCTCGCCCTAGGTGCCCCGAGTGTCGGCGATCTGGCGGAAGTCGAACGGGCGCGCGAGGCGTTCGACACGGTCAGCGGCGCTCGCCAGGTCGACGACCCGCGGGCCACCATCGCCGCGCTACGAGAGCAAACTGGCGACGAGAGCCTGCGTCAGGGGTTGGATCGGCTGTCGGCCAAGCTCGCCAGCGACCAGCGCGAGCGTGCCGACGCGGCGACTGTCGCGCTGACTGCTCAGCTCGAGGCAGGTGTGCTGCTCGCGCAAAACGTATGGGATTTCACCAACCGAGCCCGAATCCAAACCGCCCTGCTGCAGGACCTCCCGCGGCCGGAAGACCAGCGACTCGCGCGCGAAGCCGCCGCACGCAACCTGGCGCAGGCGGACGCTTCGGTGGATGGCTACATGCGCCTCTTGCGCCAGGTCGGCACCGGTCCGGCGCGCGACGCGATCGCCGCGCAGGTCGAGGTTCTACGCCAGGAGATCACTGCGCGATCGCAATCGACCATACTGCCGTTCCTCCCGTTGCTGAGTGAGGACGCCCAGGCGCTCGCTGCCGGCAAGCCCGTGCAGCGAGACGTCGCCAAAAGTCGCCTGACGGCGCTGTCGCGTGCAGCGGTCCTCGGGGTCAAGCCGTAAACGCTCTTACAACCCAGTGATGCTGTCGTTCAGCCGCTGCTGCCGTTCCTCGAGTGCACGGAGTTGCTCGGCCGAGGCGCCGCGTTGCAGGGATGCCCGGTCGCGCTGCAAGCGGGTCAGTTCGGCTTGGGCGTCGTTCAGCCGGACCTGATCGACATCCCGTCGGTTCCGTGCGGCGGCGAGGCTGGCTCGGAGCTGAATGGTCCGACGGTCCGCCGACGCTAGCCGGCGCTGCGCTTCGTCGCGGCTGACCAAGGCCTCGTTGGCACGCTGGCTGGCGTCGATCGCGTTCGCCCGGTTCTGCAACGCGAGTGCACTCTCCTGGGCGAGTGCCGACCGCTGGTATTGATTGCGGGTCCCGTAACTGCCGGAGGCCTCACAGCCGATTCCGCTGAAGAATCCTGCCTGCGACGGATCGCAGGCCTGCGGCGTGCACGCAGCCAGGCCGAGCAGGGCTAGTCCTGCACCGATTCCTTTCACGAGTCGCGTCCACTCAGCATGTTGTTCAACTTCATGGCCGTGGTCTGTTGTTGCCGGGCTGACTCCTCGATCGAGCTCGCGGCGTTCAGGAGCTGGACGCGATCATTGCCCGACGCTGACTGGCTATCGGTGCGGATCGCCGCCGCAGTCTTCTGCGCCTCGGTCGCCTGCTGGTTCATCAGCTGCGCATCGCTGCCATACTTGGCCAATCTGGCCTGATATTGCTGTTGGCTGATCTGGTTCGACCGCAACTGGCTGCGAAGACCTCTTGCGTCGGCGTCGGCTTGGGCGGCGATCTGCTGCGATGAGATCGCGGCTTGGCGGTAAGCGGTCGCATCGTCGGCGGCCTTGGCGATGGCTTGATTGAACTCCGCCTCGGTGCTGGAGCGGCTTAGATTATTACGCGCCACGAGATAGCCAGCACCAGCGCCGACCAATCCGCCGCCTGCGGCGCCCAGCGCTGCAGTTTGCGCACGGTTACGGCCGCCAAGAGCAAGCCCGGCCAGACCGCCGATAAGTGCACCGGCAACCGCACCTTCGCCTACGGTCTGGTTGAAGCGTTGATTGGACTGTCGGAGTTGGTTCTCGGCTGGGCTGAGATTGGGATCGTTACCAGGAGCGGCACATCCGATAAGACTGATCGTCATAGCGACGGTGATTGCGGTTGCTCGATAGCCGGCCTTCATAAGCATGACCTGTTCAGCCTTACTCTGTTCTCAACAGACGATATCATCCGTAAGCTCAGCCAGGAACCCAGAACCTAGTCGTTGTTGGGGTCTCAATTGCTTTAGACAACGGGCGTCGTTTCTTTGAGACGTGGATTTGAATGCGAGATGACGCGCAATTCAGCCCGACTGCCCATGTCCGCTTCGCAGCAGGCGAGCGGTATAGCTTAATGTCCGGGATGGGGAAAGGGTATCGGCCTCCGGTGCGTTAGCGCTACTTTGGCATCTTGGATGCATCATGTCCGCTTACGCGTCGCCAAGCGATAATAAGTTGCGGCGAGGCCAGCGTGGTTTCAGTCTTCCGCTGTTCGCCCAGGTGCTCAGGCCCGGCATCAGCGGGCTCTGTCCGCAATCTTCGAGAAAGCGCGTCGAGCATGGACTTCAGCTCGTTCAACTTGATGATGGCGGCGCACATGGCCGCACCCGCCAAGCGCATCAAGCTCGGGCCCGGCGTCGTCGTAGTGCCACTGCATCACGATGGAGCGGTTCGCGACCGAGGTCGGCCCACTCGAGCGGCTCAGGCTTCGTCCGGCCGTGCGGGCGTTGGCCGAACAGGCGGCATGAGCGTGCGACAAACGATGCAACTGCGAGATCTTATATGAGTTGGCGGGTCGGAATCGATATCGGCGGGACCTTCACCGACGTGGCGATGGTCGAGGAGGCGACGGGCCGGATCGAGATCGCCAAGGTCCCGACGACGCCCAACGACTTCGCGGCAGGCGTGCTGGCCGGATTGGAATCTGGGTTGTCCTGCGCCGGCATCATGGCGGCGGACGTCGTCCTGCTGTCGCACGCCACCACGATCGTCACCAACGCGCTGCTCGAGAACAAGGGCGCCCGGACCGCCTTCATCGGTACGCGCGGTTTCCGCGACGTGCTGGAGCTGCGACGCTCCATGCGCACGGACCTCTACGATTTGTTCCAGAACTCGCCACCGGTGATCGTGCCGCGGCGCGACCGCTACGAGGTGACGGAACGGATCGACGCGCAGGGCGAGATCGTGACCGCGCTCGACGAGGATGAGATACCGGCGCTGATCGCGGCGCTGCGTGAAACCGGCGTGCAGACGGTGGCGGTGTCGCTGTTGTTCTCATTCCTCAACGGCGTCCACGAACGGCGCCTCGGCGCAGTGTTGCGGGCGGGGCTGCCAGGCATCCAGGTGTTCCTGTCCTGCGAGATCCTGCCCGAGATCCGCGAATTCGAGCGCGCTTCGACGACGGCGGTCTGCGCCTATGTCGGCCCGTTGCTGGAGAGCTACCTGGCCCGGCTGCAAAGCGCCGTCACCGCGGCCGGGATGCCGGACCTGCACGTCATGGGCTCGAGCGGCGGCGTCGTCGACATTGCCGAATGCCTGCGCATGCCGGCCCAGGCGGTGGAGTCCGGCCCCGCGGCAGGCGTGATCGCGGCGGCGCTCGCCGGCGAACAGCTCGGCGAGCGGCAGATCATCTCCTTCGACATGGGCGGCACGACCGCCAAGGCCAGCGTGATCGTGGACGGCGAGATCGTCGTCACCGCCGACTACGAGGTGGGCGGCGCCACACATGCCAAGCGCTGGGCTGGCGGCACCGGCCATCCGATCCGGGTGCCGGTGATCGACTTGGCCGAGGTGAGCTCGGGCGGCGGATCGATCGCGTGGATCGATCCGGGCGGCTCGCTCAAGGTCGGCCCGAGCAGCGCCGGGGCGTTGCCGGGTCCGGTCGCCTACGGCAAGGGCGGCACACGACCGACGGTGACCGACGCCAACGTGGTGCTCGGCTACCTCAATCCCGTCGCGTTACTGGACGGCGCGCTGCCGATCGACCGCGCGGGGGCCGAAGCGGCGATCGTCGCCCATGTCGCTGCGCCGCTCGGGCTCGGTGCGGTCGATGCCGCGTCGCGGGTGATCGAGGTGGTGAACGCCAACATGACGGAGGCGCTGAACATCGTTTCGGTCGAGCGCGGCCACGATCCACGGGAGTTCACGATGATCGCCTTCGGTGGCGCCGGGCCGGTGCACGCGATGGCGCTGGCGAGCGGCCTCGGCATTCCCCGCGTCGTCATCCCGCCAGGACCCGGCGCGTTCTCGGCCCTCGGCCTGGTCGCGTCGGACCTCAAGCGGGATTATTCACGCACGTTCTACACCGATCTCGCCAAGCTCGACCTCGGCCGACTGGCCGAGGCGTTCGCCGCCATGGAGGATGAAGGGACGGCGATGCTGCAGGCGGCCAACGTCCCGGCGCGGCAGCGTTCGCTGAAGCGCTTCGCCGACGTGCGCTATCGCCGGCAAGCCTACGAGCTGACGGTGCCGGTCGAGGACGGCGCGGTGACGCAGGACACGGTCGCGGCGCTCGCGGCGTCGTTCCACGCCAAGCACGGCCGGACCTACGGGCATGCCAACGAGCGCGAGCCGGTGCAGATCGTCAATCTACGGCTGACCGCCGCCGGCCGTCGGCCATCGCTTTCCCTGGTGCAGCCCTCGCAGACCGCCACGGCGCGGGAAGGGTCGCGGGACGTGTGGTTCCCGGGCTTGGGCATGACCGCCACCCGGGTGGTTTGGCGGAACGGCTTGGCGGGCGGGGAGACGATCACCGGGCCGGCGATCATCGAGTCGCTGGATTCCACGGTCGTCGTGCCACCGACCTGGACGGTCAAGGTCGATGGCGACGGTTTTCTGATCGCCGAGGAGATGCTCCATGGTCACGCCTGAGATCCGCGCGCTCCCGGTCGACGCGGCGCGGTTCGAGATCGTCAAGAACGCGCTGCTCTCGGCCGCCGAGGAGATGAAGATCGTCCTGGCGAAGACGGCGTATTCACCGCTGCTCAAGATGGCGGGCGATTACTCCTGCGGCATCTTCGACCGCAGCGGCAACATGGTCGCCCAGGGGCCGGACCTGCCGGTCCATCTCGGCTCGATGCCGGATGCCGTGCGCAGCGTCGTCGCCGCGTTCCCGCAACCGGACGCAGGGGACGTGTACATCCACAACGACCCGTATCATGGCGGCTCGCACCTGCCCGACGTCAACGTCGTCGTCCCGGCCTTCCACGGTGACACGCTGCTCGGCTTCGGGTGCGTGCGGGCGCACTGGCCCGACGTCGGCAGTGCCACGCCGGGCAGCTACGGGGCCGTGACGGAGATCTACGGCGAGGGACTGCGCATGCCGCCGGTCCGGATCTACGTGAACGGGCAACCGGACCCGAACATCGAGTCGCTGATCTTCGCCAATGTCCGCGCGCCGGCCGAGCGCATCGGCGACCTGCGCGCTCAAGTCGCCGCGAACCGCCGCGCCGTGCAGCGCTTGCAGGGCCTCGCGACGAAATACGGCACCGACCAGCTCCTGCTCATCATGGACAGCATCCTCGACTATTCCGAGACCATGATGCGGGCCGCGTTGCGGCGCGTGCCGGACGGCACCTCGACCCTGGTCGACACGATCGACGGCGACGGCATCGTCGAACCCGGCGACAGCGAGGACAAGACCTTCCAGGTCAAGATGACGATCACCAAGAGCGGCGACGGCATCGTGGTGGATTTCGCCGGTTCCGACGGACGCGTGAAAGGGCCGATGAACTCGCCCCTGACCGTCACGCGGTCCGGCGTGTATGCCGCCTTGAAGAACATCCTCGATCCCGGCAGCCTGATCCCCCCGAACTCCGGCGCGTGGCGGCCGGTCGACGTGCGGGCGCCGGCGGGATGCTGCGTCAATGCGCAGGAGCCGGCGGCCGTCACCTACGCGAACCACGAGATGTCGGTGCGGGTGGCCGACATGGTGTTCCAGGCGATGTATCGGCTGACGCCGGCCAACACGATCGCCGGGTCGCACGGGACCGGCGGCGTGGCGATCTTCGGGGGCACCGACTACCGGACCGACGAGACCTTCATCAGCTACGAGGTCACCAAGGGTGGTTTCGGGGCGCGGCCGACGAAGGATGGGATCAACGGAGTCTCGACCCCCACCGGCAACATGATGAACACCCCGGTCGAGATCCTCGAGATGAGCTTTCCGCTCCGGGTCGAGGAATACCGCCTGGTGCCCGATACCGGCGGCGCCGGCCAATGGCGCGGCGGGCTGGCCGCCAAGCGCGTCTGGCGCATCCTCGAGCGCGACGTGCATTGCTCGACTTGCTGCGACCGCACGATCACGCCGCCGTTCGGCCTTGCGGGCGGGCATGCGGGCGCGATCGGGCTGCTGCACCTCGAACTGCCGGACGGGACGATGCGGCGGCTCCAGGGCAAAGGCAGCTTCATCGCGCCGGCGGGCTCGAAGCTGCATTTCCAACTGCCGGGGGCGGGTGGTTTCGGGCCGACCGAGGCACGCGACCCGGCACTGATCCGCCGCGATCTCGAAGCAGGCTACATCACGAAGGAGGCCGCCATGCGGGATTACGGCTTCGATGAGGCGATTGCAGGGGCCGCCCGGATTGCAGCTGAATAGCCTGACCAAGGAGGTCTGATCGATGCCTGGAGCCACGCGCCGTAGCCTGTTGCGTACTGCCACCGCGATCCTCATGGTTGCGGGCGCTGGCGGCGATGCCCGCGCCCAGACCCGTGCCGAGACCCTGCGCTACGTCACCGGCGGGGTGGTCAACACGCTCGACCCGGTCATGCTGGGCGGCACGGCCGAGGCGACGGCGTTGAGTTCCGGGACCTACGATCGGCTGCTCCGCTTCAGCAAGAAGCCGGCGGGCAACGGCACCTACGTGTTCGATTACGACCACATCGAAGGCGAGCTCGCCGACCACTACGAGATCTCGCCGGACGGCCTGACGATCACGTTGCATCTGCGGGCGAATGCGGTCTGGCATGATGGGTCGCCGGTGACGGCCGAGGATGTGAAATGGTCGTTCGACCGGGCGGTGAGCGCGCAGACCATGTCGAAGGCGCAGGTCGCGACCGGGTCGCTGACCAGCCCCGACCAGATGACGATCGTCGATCCCCACACGGTGCAGATCAAGCTCGAGCGGGCGGACCGGCTGGCTGTGCCCAACCTCGCGACGATCTACGCGCCGATGTTCAACAGCACGCTCGCCAGGCAGCATGCGACAGCCGAGGACCCCTGGGCGACCAGCTGGCTGAAGGACAACACGGCCGGCGGCGGGGCCTATACGGTGCAAGCTTTCGCATCGGGCAAGCAGGTGACGCTGCAGCGCAACGACAAGTGGACCAACGGTCCGTTGCCGCAGTTCAAGCGCGTGATCCTGCAGACGATTCCGGAGCCTGCGACCCGGGGCAACCTGATCGCGAAAGGCGACGCCGACCTGACGACCGGTCTGCAGGCGGAGGACCTCAAGACGCTCGAGAGCAATGCCAGCGTGAAGGTAGTCTCGACACCCATGCCGACTGGCTTCGGCGCCTTAATCTTCAACACCCAGATGCCCCCGTTCGACAAAGTCGAGGTCCGCCAGGCGCTGGCCTTGGCGATCCCCTATGATGCCATCTTCCGGACGGCGCTCGACGAACGCGGCGCCAAGCTCTACGGGGCGGGCTGGACTGGCGAGCCGCCCACGGCCGCCTTTCCGCAGGCGCTGCCGCTGCACACCGATCTGAACGCTGCGCGCGAGAAACTCGCTGCGGCCGGTTTTCCGAACGGGTTCGAGACCACGCTGTCCTACAGCGTCAACCGCGCGGCGTTTGCGGATCCGGCCGCGGCCCTGATCCAGGAAGCATTCGCCAAGATCGGCGTCGTCGTGAAGATCGATAAGCTGCCCGATCCGCAGATGGCGCAGGCGGTGACCGAGAAGCGGCTCCCGATGCTGCTCGAGCGCTCGCTCGCGCTGTTTCCGTCGACCGAGTATTTCTTCCGGATCTTCGCCAACGGACCATCGCGGTGGAATTTCTCCAGCTGGAAGAACGCCGAGGTCAACGACTTGCTGACGACGGCCCGCTACGAGGCCGATGACGCCAAATACGACACGATCGCGCGCAAACTGATCGGCATCATGGCCGACCAGGTGCCGATGGCGATGATCTGGAAGCCGACCTACGACGTCGTCATGGTCAAGAACATCAGCGGGTTCACGACGTGGTACAACTATTACCCGGACGTTCGCGACCTATCGCGTGACTGAGCTCGCGTCCGCACCGGGCAGGCGCCGGCCTGGCTTTGCGTTTGCCGGCCCGGTGGTGCTGCGGATCGCATCGGCGCTGCCCGCCATCTTCGGCATCCTGGCGTTGACCTTCGTGCTGATGCGCGTGTTGCCGGGAGATCCGGCCAGCTTGTTCGCCTCGTCTCCCTCGGCCGGACCGCAGGAGATCGCGGCGATCCGCGGCCGGCTCGGGCTGGACAAGCCGATCCCGCAGCAATTCGCCCTCTATCTGCGCGACCTCGCCACCGGCGATCTCGGGCGCTCGATGACCACCGGACAGCCGGTGCTGAGCGATCTGCGCGAGCGCCTGCCCGCGTCGCTGGAACTGACGATGGTCGCGTTCCTGCTCGCCGTCGTCGTCGCGCTGCCGCTGGGCATCGCGGCCGCGCTCCGACCGGGCTCGGTGCTCGACCACGCCGTGCGGGTGCTGTGCACCGCCGGCGTATCGGTTCCCACCTTCGTTTCTGGCCTGATCCTGGTCTACCTTTTCTATGTCGTGGCGGGGTGGGCGCCCGACCCCACCGGCCGGCTCGACGTGTTCGTGACCGCTCCGCCCGACATCACCGGCTTCCTCCTCGTCGACACGCTGCTGGCCGGCGATGTCGACGCGTTCCGGGCGAGCTTCTCGCAACTCGTGCTGCCGGCCTGTACGCTGGCGCTGTTCGTGCTGGCGCCGCTTGCGCGCATCACCCGCGCCTCGATGCTGTCCGTCATGGGGAGCGACTTCATCCGCGCCGCGGAGGCGGCTGGACTGTCGCGCTATCGGATCGTGGTGGTGTACGGATTGCGGAATGCGCTGCTGCCGGTGTTGACCGTGTCGGGAACGGTGATCTCGGCCATGCTGGGCGCGAGCGTTCTGGTCGAGAAGGTGTTCGCCTGGCCGGGTGTCGCGTCATACTCGGTCGACGCGCTGATGTCCGGTGACTACGCGCCCGTGCAGGGCTTCGTGCTGCTGATGGCGTGCATCTACGTCGTCGTGAACCTGGCCATCGATCTGCTCTACCGGGCCGCCGACCCGCGGATGTCGCTGAATTGAGCGTGCGATCGGGCGAATCCATCGAAGTCGAACCCGACCTGTTCGACGTGGCGGAGCCGCAACCGCCGGGTCGTGCCCGGCGGTTCAAGGGCCAGCTCAACCCTGTCACCACGCTGGCCTTCGCAGGAACCGGATTGCTGCTCGGGGTGGCGGCCCTGGCGCCGTGGATCGCGCCCTACAACCCGTTGCTGTCGGATGCGACGATGGCGCTGCACCCGCCGAGTTGGGCGCATTGGGCCGGCACGGACCAGATTGGCCGCGACGTGCTGTCCCGCCTGATCGTGGCCACGCGGCTGGACCTCTGGATCGCCGGCAGCGCGGTGCTGCTCTCTTTCGCGGTGGGAGCCGTCATCGGCGCGTTCACCGGCTATTTCGGCGGCCCGCTCGACAAGATCGTGGCCCGCACCGTCGACGTTCTGATGGCGTTTCCATTGTTCGTGCTGGCGATGGCGTTGATCGCGGCCCTCGGCAACAACGTGTCCAACGTCATCTACGCCACCGCCATCATCAACCTGCCATTCTATATCCGTTTCGCCCGGGCGGAGGTGAACGCAAGGCGCAGTTTCGGCTGGGTCGAGGCCGCCCGCCTCGCCGGCAACAGCCACGCGCGGATCGTGCTGTCGTTCTTGTTGCCCAGCATCCTGCCGCTGATGATGGTGCAAATTTCGCTCAATCTCGGCTGGGCGATCCTCAATGCCGCCGGGCTGTCGTTTCTGGGCCTCGGCGTGCAGCCGCCCACGCCGGAATGGGGAATCATGGTCGCCGAGGGCGCGCGTTATATCTCGAGTGGCAAATGGTGGCTGGTCGGCGCACCGGGCCTGGCACTGATGGGTGCGGTGCTGTGCTTCAATCTGCTGGGCGATGGCTTGCGCGACCTGCTCGATCCGGCGAGACGCCGATGAGCGGAAAATTGCTCGAGATCAGCGATCTCAGCGTCGGGTTCGCGACGAGCGCCGGCCGGGTCGGCGCACTGTCGCGCGTGTCGCTCTCGCTGGACGAAGGCGAGACCTTGGGCGTGGTCGGGGAAAGCGGCTCCGGCAAGACGACGGCGGCGCTGGCGGCGATTGGCCTCATGTCGTCCCACGCAAGGATCGAGGCGGGGCGCATCGTGTTCGCCGGGCAGGACCTCACCGGTGCCTCGCGCCGCACGATGCGGCCGCTGCGCGGGGCGGCGATGTCGATGATCTTCCAGAACCCGCGGGCGGCGCTCAACCCGGTGCGCCGCATCGGACAGCAGATCGTGGACGCGATCCGGGCGCATCGCCGCATGTCGCCTGCCGCCGCCCGTGCGCAGGCGCTCGACCTGTTGCGGGCGGTGCAGTTCCGCGACCCCGAGCGCGGCCTGGACGCCTACGCGCACGAGCTATCCGGTGGCATGTGCCAGCGGGCCATGATCGCGGTCGCGATCGCGTGCGAGCCGCGCCTGCTGATCGCCGACGAGCCGACGACCGGTCTCGACGCGACGACGCAGCGCGCGGTCATGACGGTGCTCGTCGACCTCATCCGCGCGCGGCGGATGGCGATGCTGCTGATCACGCACGATCTTGGGCTGGCAGCCACGTATTGCGATCGGATCAGCGTGATGCGGCAGGGCCGCGTGGTGGAGACGGGGCGCACCGCCGACCTGTTCCGTTCGCCACGGGACGCCTACACGCGGCGGCTGATTGCCGCGACACCGCTGCGTGACACGCGGCTCGACGACCTGGTGGCCGCGAGCGCGGCGCCTGCGCTGCCCGCGTCGGCGGCGCCGCGCCACATCCCGGGCCATGGCCACGTTCTCGAGGTGCGGGACCTGCGCAAGACCTTCGGGCACAAGGTAGCCGTCGATGGTATCTCCTTCACGCTCGATCCCGGCGGCAGCCTCGGGCTGGTCGGGGAGTCCGGGTCCGGCAAGAGCACGACGTCGCGCATCTTGTGCCGTCTGCTCGACCAGACCGCGGGCGAGGTCATCTTCGAGGGTGAGGACATCGGCGGCATTCCGGTGCGGGATTGCCACCGCTCGCCGTGGCGTCGGCGGATCCAGCTCGTATTCCAGGACCCGACGGACAGCATCTACCCGCGCTTCACTGCGGCGCAGTCGATCGCCGATCCGCTTCGGCGGCTACTCGGCTTGCGCGGCGGGGCGTTGCGCCGCCGGGTCGGCGAGGCGGCCGACGCGGTCGGGCTCGAGCCCGGCCTGCTCGGCCGCTTGCCGCATCAATTGTCCGGCGGGCAGAAGGCGCGGGTCGGCATTGCCCGAGCGATTTCGGTCGAGCCGTCGCTGCTCATCTTGGACGAACCGACGGCAGCGCTCGACGTGTCCGTGCAGGCCGTGATCCTGACGCTGCTCGAGCGGCTGAAGCGGCAGCTCGGGATGAGCTACGTGTTCGTCAGCCACGACCTCAACGTCGTCAAGATGATGTGCGACCACACGATCGTGCTGCGCGCGGGCCAAATCGTCGAGCAGGCCGACAGCCGGACGCTGTTCGAGAGTCCGTCGCATGCCTACACGCGCGAACTGCTCGACGCGGTGCCTCATCTCAGCTTCGGCCGAACGCCGTGAGCAACGAGGCCGAGATCGGCGAGATCGCCCACCTCTTCCGGCAGGCGCTCGACGTGGTCTGGGCCGAAATCAGGCAGCACAGCCGGCATGCCGCCGAGGAGTGGGCGAAAATATCGCAGTGACGACGCCCGGCCTGATGCGGGACGGCGCTAAACCTCGGCTCGCCCGAATATTGCATGGCGGTATCGAGGAGATACCTGCCAATGCTCAAGCCCAGCATGCGGGACGCTCTGACCCTCCCGCCGCTCCCGGAAGCGGGACGTCAAAGTGCCGCGCGGTTACCGCCGATGAACCTGTTCCGCACGTTCGAGGCAGCGTCCCGCCACGGCAGCTTTCGCCTCGCCGCCGAAGAGCTCTGCGTCACGCCGTCCGCCGTCAGTCAGCAGATCCGGCAATTGGAGGAGTTCCTCCAAACGCGGCTGTTCCGGCGGCTCACCCGCCGGGTCGAGCTGACGCGGGAAGGCCAGACGCTCGGCGCCACGGTCAAGGACGTATTGGCGATGCTGTCGGCAACCTGCGAGCGGTTCCGCGATCCGACCGTGCCGGCCGTGGTCTGCGTCAGCATCACGCCGACGCTCGGCACAAGGTGGCTGGTGCCGCGTTTGAAGAAGTTTGCCGAGCAGAATCCCCAGGTCAGGCTTTCGCTGGTCGCCTCCAACGACGCGATCGATTTCGAACGGCAGGACGTCGATCTCGGCATCCGTTGGGGGCGCGGCTTCTTCCCCGGCATGCGGGCCGAACGGCTGGTGCAGGACATCGTCTTTCCCGTTTGCAGCCCCGCATTCGTCGACGTGACGCAAATCCGCTCACCCGAGGATCTCAAGCACCATACGTTGCTGCAGGCCGTGCAGAACGGGGTCACATGGGCCACCTGGCTCGACCGCGCGTGCATGGGCACGGTCGCCCCGGCGCCGGACGTGATCCACTACAACGACACGATCATGATGCTCGAAGCGATCACCTGCGGACAGGGGATCGGCTTGTCGAGTTCGCTACTCGCCGAGGGCGATCTGCGCAGCGGGCGGCTCGTTCGGCTGTTCGACGTCGGGGTCGAGATCAAAGAGAGCTACTTCATCCTGTCGTCGCAAACGGGCGTGGAGCGGCCGGCCCTCGCTCGAGTGCGCGAGTGGCTGCAGCGCGAAGCCAGGATCTCCACCGAACTCGTCGGCGGACGCACGCCGTAGGCAGCCCTGGCGAGACGGTAACTCGGCGGAAACCACGAGCTGCCGCAGGTCACGACGCAAACCGATGTCGAGCACGGTGGCCGGGTGCGGAGAGTGCTATTGTGTAGGCCGACTGCCGGCTCGCGGCAGGTTGCATGATGGAGTGAGACATGAACGCTAGCCGCTGGGTCGGGATGGCGCTGCTCCGGGCCGGGTTTGCTGCGGCGATCCTGGCGGGATGGCCGGGCAACCCGCAAGCAGCGCTGAGGAACGGCAGCCCGGCCCCAGACTTCACCGCCCCCGCGTCCCTGGGCGGCAACGAATTCATCTTCTCGATGGCTGACGCGCTCAAACGCGGCCCGGTCGTGCTCTATTTCTACCCGGCCGCCTTCACCGAGGGCTGCACCATCGAGGCGCATGATTTCGCCGATGCCATTCCGACGTTCGAAGCGCTGGGGGCAACCGTCATCGGCGTCTCCGGCGACAGCATCGACACGCTGAAGCGATTTTCCGTCAGCGAATGCCAGAGTAAATTCGCGGTGGTCGCAGACGGCACCCGGGCGGTGATGAAGGCCTACGACTCTGTCCTGATCCCATTGACGTCCTATGCCGACCGGACCTCCTACGTCATCACGCCCGACGGCAAGGTGCTCTACGGCTTCAGCTCGCTCGACCCTGACCAACACGTGGCCAACACCGTCCGGGCGCTCTCCCAGTGGCGCGAGACACATCCGGCGCCGAGGTAGCCCGGGCCGCGCACGCTGCGGTGCTCGATCGCTTGCGTCGTCCGCAGGTTGACGACGGTGTCGATAGCCATGATGTCGGTCACTGAGGTCCTGCTCAGGAGAGTAGGCCGTGATCGTCTGCCGCGTCTTCCAACGTAGCCGGCCTGGGTTCGACAAGACCCGTTTTCCGGATATAGCGTGGCGACGGAGGTCACCGTCGAGTATGCGTCCGAAGTTTGCTGGCTCCGTGCTGACCGTCATTCTCGAGCGTGACCGTGAGGTGGTCCGCTGCCTGGCGTCGGAACTGCGCCTCGATATCCTGCGCTGTATCCTCCGCGCCGGCCAAATGAACGTCAACGAGGTCTGCGAGGCTCTCGCGTTGCCGCAATCGACGGTGGCGGCCAACATCCTGGCGCTCGAACGGGCCGGGCTGATCGACTCTCATACCGCGAAGGGCCGCAAGGGGCAGCAGAAGATCTGCCGCGTGCCATTCGAGGAGATCGTCATCCGGCTGAACTCGCCCGAGCCGCCGCCGCACGACGATACGATCGAAGTCTCCATGCCGGTCGGATTGTACACCAGCTGCAGCGTTACCGCGCCATGCGGGTTGTGCTCGAGGGAAAGCGTGATCGGCCTTCTCGACGTGCCGGATCACCTGCTCGACCCGGGCCGGATGCAGGCCGCCCTGGTATGGTTCTGGCGCGGCTATGTCGAATACAAATTCCCGAACAACGCCAAGGTGTTGCAAGCCCCCGTCGAGGCTGTCGAGTTCAGCATGGAGATGTCGTCGGAGGTGCCGGGCACCAATGTCGACTGGCCGTCCGACATCACGGTCTGGGTCAACGGCGTCGAGATCGGCACCTGGATGTCTCCCGGCGATTTCGGCGACCGCCGCGGCACCCATACGCCGCGCTGGTGGAAGCTGGGGGGATCGCAATACGGCAAGCTCACGACGTGGCGAATCTGCGCGCTGGGCACGTTCGTCAATGCCACGAAGGTCTCGCCCGTCACCCTCGCCCAACTGGATTTGAGCGGCCACCATTCGGTCAAGCTCCGGATCGGCATCGACGAGCACGCGGCACATCCCGGCGGCGTCAACATCTTCGGACGCGGCTTCGGCAACCATGATCAGGACATCGTCATGCGCCTGTGTCTCGCCTAAGTATATCCGTCCAGCGGATAGTAACCGATGGAAGGTTTGACATGCGTTCTCCGGTCGGTCTAGCGTCCGGTCAAGCCGCAGAGCCGGCAGCTGGGAGGGACGGGACGATGGACTTGCGCCGCAGATCGTTGCTTATCACGCCGATCGCCCTCGCCGCCGGCAAAGCGAGCGCCCAAACCGCCGCTCCCGGCCTACCCCCGCGTGCCGAGACGCTCATCCTCGAAAACCCCGAGGGCACCATCCGCAACGCCGGCTGGTTCAACATCTGGACCATCAACGCCGGCGGCTCCTACACCGGGCTGCAGCAACTCGCGATGGATGCGCTCTGGTATCTCGATCCCGAGCACGGGCTCGACGGCATCTGGGAAAACGCGCTCGCCGCGGAGCGCCCGATCTACAACCCCGATTTCACCGAGATGACGGTCAAGCTGCGGCCGGGCATCTTCTGGAGCGACGGCGTCGAGTTCTCCGCCGACGACCTCGTCTACACGGTCGAGACGCAGATCAAGAATACCGCCATGCGCTGGGGCGGCCTCCTCGCCCTGAACGTGTCCGAGGTCACCAAGCTCGATCCGCAAACCGTCCACTTCAAGCTCAAGCGCGCCAACTCGCGCTTCCACGCGCTGTTTACCGTCCGCTTCAACGCCGTCTGGATGATGCCGAAGCACATCTTCGAAAAGGCCGCCGACCCCATCCGGTTCGACTTCAACAAGCCGGTGTCGCTCGGTGCCTACGTGCTGCACAGCTTCGACCCCGAAGGCCGCCGCTTCACCTGGCAACTCCGCGACGACTGGCAGCGCACCACGCTCGGCCGCTTCGGCAAGCCCGGCCCGCGCTATGTCAGCTACATCGACCCCGGCCCGCCCGACAAACGCGTCATCGCCCAACTCAACCACGACCTCGACGTCATCCACGACGTCGCGCCCGAGGGCATGTTCACCCTGGCGCGCCAGTCCAAGACGCTGAAGACTTGGTTTCCGAAATTCCCCTACGCCCACCCCGACCCCACCCTGCCGGCGCTCATCTTCAACCTGCAGAACCCGATGTTCGCCGACCGGCGCACCCGCTGGGCGCTGGCCCTGCTGATCGACATCAAGGCCGTCTCCATGGCCTCCTACCGCGGCGCCGCGACCATCTCCGCCATCGGCATCCCACCGACCGGAACCCACCCCGAAGACTACCACGCGCCGATGCAGGAATGGCTCACCGCCTACGAGCTCGACACCGGCAAGCGCAAGATCCACCCCTACGACCCGACGCTCGGCAAGCAGATCGCCGACATGGTGCGCCCCAGCAATCCCGACGTCCCCACCGACCCGGCGCTCATCACCCGCGCCTTCGGCCACGGCTGGTGGAAGCCCGATCCGCAAGCCGCCACCGAGCTGCTCGAAGCGGCCGGGTTCAGCAAGCGCGGCAGCGCCTGGCACCTGCCGGATGGCAAGCCCTTCACCGTGCGCGTCGTCGTCGAAGGCGAGTCCCGCCCGGTGATGACCCGGGCCGGCACCATGATCGCCCAGAACTGGCGCCAGTTCGGCATCGACGCCCGCACCGAAGTCGCCCAGGGCGCCGCCATGCTCGACCGCCGCAACGCCGGCGACTTCGAGACGCTCATCGCCTGGAGCGTCGAGTCCTACGGCGGCCACCCCGACCTCGCCTACTTCCTCGACAGCTGGCACTCGCAATTCGTCGCACCCCCCGGCAAGCCACAGGCCCCGCGCAACTACCAGCGCTGGAACAATCCGGAACTCGACGCCATCATCGAGAAGATCCGCCGCATCTCGTTCGACGACCCGAAAGTCGTCGAATACGGCCGCGACTACGTCAAGCTCGCGGTGCAGGAGATGCCGACCATCCCGCTGATGGCCTACAACGTGTTCACGGCCATGGATGAGACCTACTGGACCGGCTACCCCTCCATCGAGGACCCCTACACTGACCCGGTGCCGAACTGGGCCAACACGCGCTACATGATGGTCCGGCTGAAACCGCGCCAGGCGTGAGCGCCACTCTCCCCAACGAACAAGCCCCGGCGCTGGCGACCGCTCCGGTCGCCGCCGCGCGCCGGGCCGCTTCCTACGGCACCTATTTGCGCAACCGGCTGCTGCAGTTCCTCGCCGTCGTGTTCATCGGCATCAACGTCGTCTATCTCATCAGCCACGCCACCCCGATCGACCCGGTGGAGCAGACCGTCTCCGCCGCCACCTCCTTCGGCAGCACCAGCCCGGAGGCCATCGCCACCATGCGCGACGCGCTGCGGGCGCTGTACGGCACCGGCGGCGATCCGTTCCAGCAATATCTGAGCTTCTGGCGCCGCATCGTGGTCGGCGATTTCGGCCCGTCGCTGTCCGCCTTCCCCACCCCCGTCTCGGTCCTGATCGGCCGCGCCTTGCCGTGGACGACCGGCCTCCTGATCGTCTCGACCAGTCTGTCCTGGGCGCTCGGCAACCTGCTCGGCGGCCTCGCCGGCTACTACCACCGCAACGTCCCGCTCAAACTGGCCGGCCTGCTGGCGATGGCCGTACACCCGATCCCGTACTACATCAGCGCCTTCGTTCTGCTGATCGTGTTCGGCTATCTCTGGCCGATCCTGCCGATCAGCGACGCCTACGACCAGGGCATGACGCCCGGGCTCAACCCGGCCTTCGCCCTCTCCGTCATGCGGCATGGCGCGCTGCCGGCCCTCTCGCTCGTCATGGCCGGGCTCGGCGGCTGGTTCATGGGGATGCGCTCGCTGGTCTCCAACATCGTGACCGAGGACTACACCGTCTATGCCGAACTCGCCGGCGTGAAGCGCCGCCGCATCCTGTGGTCCTACGTGATGCGCAACGCCATCGCGCCGCAGATCACCGGGTTGGCGATGTCCCTGGGCGCCATCTTCAACGGCGCGATCATCACCGAGCAGGTGTTCGGCTACCCCGGAATCGGCTCCCTCCTCGTCGCCGCCGTCCATGCCGGCGACTACAGCCTGGTGATCGGCGTGACGACGGTCTCCATCGTCGCCGTGTCCGCCGCAGTGCTGCTGGTCGACATCCTGTATCCGCTCATCGATCCCCGCGTCAGGGTCGCATAGCCCGTGCTGCGCACCCTCCGCGACCTGCTGCGCACGAATTGGGAGTTCGCCGCCGGCGCCGCCCTGCTCTCCGCCGTCGTCATCCTCGCCGCGATGTCGTTCTTCTCTCCGTACCCGCCGCTCGACGTCTACGTCGTGCCCCCCGACATGCCCCCCGGCGGCGCCTATTGGCTCGGCACGACCTCGCGCGGCCAGGACGTGTTCTGGCAACTCACGGTCGCGCTGCGCAACACGTTGCTGTTTGGTATCATCGTCGCCGCGATCAGCCGCGTCATCGCGCTGCTCGTCGGCCTGTTCGCCGGCTATCTCGGCGGCACCGGCGACCGGCTGTTGATGCTGGTCAACGACACCTTCATCGTGCTGCCGATCTTCCCGATCCTCGTGCTGTTCTACTTCGTCATGCGCGACCAGATGTCCTGGAGCCTGCTCGCGCTGGTCACCGCCTGTCTCGGCTGGGCCTACGACGCGCGCCTGATCCGCTCGGTCGCGATGAGCGTCAAGACGCGCGAATTCACCACGCAGTCGATCTTCTCCGGCATGACCGCCCCGCAGATCGTGCTGCGCGAGCATCTGCCCTACGTGCTGCCGATCCTGTTCTCCACCACGATGAACAACATCAACTGGTCGATCGGCCTCGAGGTCACGCTCTCGGTGCTGGGCTTCACCGACGTCAACACGCCGACCATCGGCGGCATGATCTACTGGGCCAACCAGCACACTGCCCTGGTCTCCGGCATCTGGTGGTGGATCGCCTTCCCGGTCGCGTCCGTGGTCGCCCTGTTCGTCGGCCTGTTCCTGCTCGCCATCTCGATGAACGAGTATATCGACCCGCGCAGCCGCCTGGCCCGGCTCGGCAATCCGCCATGACGCCGCTGCTCTCCGTCCGCAACCTGCGCGCCTACTACCGGGTGCAGGCGTTCGGCGTCACGCGCGAGGTCCGCGCGGTGGACGACATCTCGCTCGAGGTCGGCCGCAACGAGATCTACGGCCTCGCCGGCGAGTCCAGTTCCGGCAAGTCCAGCCTGATCAAGACGCTCGCCCGCGCCATCCGCCCCCCGCTCACCGTCGTCGGCGGCACCGTCAGCTATGATTTCGGCACCGGCCCGCAGGACCTCTACACCATGTCGCCGGACAGCCTGGCCCGTGCCCGCTGGCGCGACCTGTCCTACATCATGCAGGGCTCGATGAGCGTGCTGAACCCGGTCCGGCGCATCCGCCGCTCCTTCGACGATTTCGCCCGCCCGCACATGCCGGGGCCGGACTACCGCGCCCGGGTCGAAGCGCACCTAGCGCATCTGCAATTGCAGCCCTCCGTCCTGGACGCATTCCCGCACGAACTCTCCGGCGGCATGCGCCAGCGCGTCACCATCGCGCTGGCCACCGTATGCCGCCCGAAATTCATCATCGCCGACGAGCCCACCACCGCCCTGGACGTCATCGTCCAGAAGGAGGTGCTCGACATGCTGCGCCGCATCCAGCAGGAGATGGCCTCCTCGATGCTGTTCGTGACGCACGACATGGCCGTGCACGCCCACCTCACCGACCGCCTCGGCATCGTCTATGCCGGCCGCCTGGTCGAAGAGGGCGTCACCCGCGACCTGTTCCGCGCCCCGCTGCACCCCTATACGGCGCATCTCATCGCCAGCCTGCCGCGCATCGGCGATCAATCGCCCAAGCAGGGCCTGGCCGGGCGCCCGCCCAACCTGGCGGACCCGCCGCCGGGCTGCCGCTTCCATCCGCGCTGCCCGCTGGCGATGCCGGTCTGCCGCGAGCAGGCCCCGGCGCTGGAGACGCTGGCCCCGGGCCACCGCGTCGCCTGCCACGCCGCCGAACAGATGCGAGCGGCGGCATGAGCGTCCCCTTGCTGGAACTGCGCAGCGTCGGCCGCAGCTACGGCACCGGCCCGTTCTCCCGCCGCCGCGTCGACGCCGTGCAGGAGGTCAGCTTCGCGCTCGAGGCAGGCCGGCCGGAGATCTTCGCCATCATCGGCGAATCCGGCAGCGGCAAGACGACGCTCGCGCGCATGATCCTCAACACGCTGTTGCCGACCGCGGGCGAGATCCGTTTCCGCGGCCGCGACCTCGCGACCATAAGCCGCCGCCGCGACCGCCTCGCCTTCATGGCCGAGGTGCAGCCGATCTTCCAGAACCCGTTCGAGGCCTTCAACCCGCTGCGCCGCGTCGACCGCTACCTCGCCGCCACCGCCCGCCGCTTCACCGATGCAAGGCGCCCCGCCGAACTGGCGCAACGCATGGACGCCGCCCTGCAGCAGGTCGGCCTCTCGCTCGCCGAAGTGGGCGGCCGCTTCCCGCACGAACTCTCCGGCGGCCAGCTCCAGCGCGTCGCCGTCGCCCGCGCCCTGATCCCCCGCCCCGCGCTGCTGGTCGCCGACGAGCCGGTCTCGATGATCGACGCGTCGCTGCGGATGACCGTGGTCAACCTGTTCAAATCGCTCCGCGACGAACTCGGCGTCTCGATCATCTACATCACCCACGATCTGGCGACCGCCTACTACGTCTGCGACCGCGTCATCATCATGCGCCGCAGCCGGGTCGTGGAGGAGGGCGACGCCCGCACCGTCCTCGCCAATCCGCAACATCCCTATTCGATCGCGCTGAAGAACGCCGTCCTCTCGCCCGAAGACGCCTGGGCGCCGCGATCCAACTAGAGTCTGGAGGAAACACATGCACGCAAAAGCGCTCGTGAACCGGGACTTCATCATCGGCGAGACCGACCCGCGCCTGTTCGGCGGCTTCGTCGAGCATCTCGGACGCTGCGTCTACGGCGGCATCTTCGAGCCCGGCCATCCCGAGGCCGACGAGCGCGGGTTCCGCAAGGACGTCCTGGCCCTGGTGCGCGAGATGGCCCCCACCATCATGCGCTATCCCGGCGGCAATTTCGTCTCCGGCTATGATTGGGAAGACGGCGTCGGCCCCGTCGACCAGCGCCCCAGCCGGCTCGACCTCGCCTGGATGTCCACCGAGCCCAACACCTTCGGCACCAACGAATTCATGGACTGGTGCAAGGCCGCCGACATCGAGCCGATGATGGCGGTCAACCTCGGCACCCGCGGCGCCGACGCAGCCCGGCGCCTGCTGGAATACTGCAACCATCCATCCGGCACCGCCCTCTCCGACCTCCGCCGCGCGCACGGCTGGGACAAGCCGCACGACGTCAAGTTCTGGTGCCTGGGCAACGAGATGGACGGCCCCTGGCAGATGGAGAACAAGACCGCCTGGCAATACGGCCGGGTCGCCACCGAGGCGGCCAAGATGATGCGCTGGATCGACCCGAGCATCGTGCTGGCCGCCTGCGGCTCGTCGGCCCGCAACATGCCGACCTACGGTGAATGGGAGACCGAAGTCCTCCGCCACACCTTCGAGCACGTCGACTTCATCTCGCTGCACACCTACCTGAACGACTACGCCGGCGACACTCCGGCCTTCCTCGCCAGCCCCGACCTGATGGACAGCTTCATCGACGAGGTCGTCGCCATCGCCGACGCCGAGGCCGCCCGCCGCCGCTCGACCAAGCGCCTCATGCTCAGCTTCGACGAGTGGAACGTCTGGTACCGCACGCGCGGCAAGCGGGAAGGGCGCACGGTGCCGGGCTGGCCCGTCGCGCCGCCGATCCTGGAAGAGATCTACACGATGAAGGATGCGCTCGCCTTCGGCGGCGCCTGCATCTCGTTGCTCAACCATGCCGACCGCGTCAAGACCGCCTGCCTGGCGCAGCTCGTCAACGTGATCGCCCCGATCATGACCAAAACCGGCGGCCCCGCCTGGCGCCAGACCACGTTCCATCCCTTCGCGCAGTGGAGCAACTGGGGCCGCGGCCGGGTCCTGCGCGCGGCCGTCGAGTCACCGACCTATGCCGCCCGCTACTACGATCCACGGGGCCCCCAGGAACTGTTCTACGACATGGACGCGGTTCCCTACCTCAAGCTTGCCGCGGTGCATGACGACGCGGCGCAGACCGTCACGGTCTTCGCCCTCAACCGATCGCTAGATCAGTCGATCACCTTGGACATGACGCTCTCCGGTTTCGGCGCGGTCCAGTTGGTCCAAGCCAAGCAATTGCGCCACGACGATCTGGAAGCAACGAACACGAGTGCCGACCCGGACCGGGTCAGCCCGACAGCGCTCGAGCACGTCAGAGTACAGGGCGAGCAGTTGAGCGCGGAGCTCGCTCCCGCATCGTGGAACGTGATCCGCGTATCCGCGCCGGTGCACGGCGTCACTCCATCGTAATCTTCGTAAAGTCCTGATACCAGCTCTGGGCGGGCGTGAAGTTCTTGACCTTTTTGGCCAGGCCGCGGGGGTTCTGGTCGTGCACGATGAAGAGCCATGGCGCCTCGTCCACCACGATGCTGTGCGCCTGTGCGAGCAGTTTCGTCTGCTCCGCCGGGTCGAAGATCGACTGGGCTTGGCGCAGTAGCGCGTCCAGCTTGTCGTTCTTATAGTGGCCCCAATTGTAGTTGATTGGCGAAAAGCTGTCCGACGCATAGTAGCGGAACATGCTCGACGGGTCGGTGTAGCTGAGGCTGATATTGATCGCGTCGTCGCCATGCGAGGCCGGGGCACCCGGCGCGCTGCGGACCGCGACCAGCATGGTGCCCCACTCGACCACGTCGAATTCGATGTCCATCCCGACGGCGGCGAAGTTCTGCTGCATCAGCTCGTTCATCGGGATCGGCACCATCTGGCCCGACCCGGAGGTCGAGATCATGATCTTCGCCTTCAGCCTCTTGTTGGGACCGTATCCGGCCTCCTTCAACAGCGCCTTCGCCTTCTCCGGATCGAATTTATACTGGTTGACCGGGGTGCCGAACTCCGGACTGCCCGGCGGATACAGCCCGGCCGCCGGCTTGCCCGTCTGATTGAGCATGCCGCACATGCCCTCGCGATCGATCGCGTAGTTGGCCGCCTGGCGCACCCGCACATCCTCGAACGGCGAGCCCGGCATGGTGTTGAGCACATACGGATAGGTGTGCGGGTACGGCCATAGACTTACCTGGAACCCGGCCTGCTTGAGCGATGGGATGGAGTCTGGCGGCGGCACCTCGATCCAATCCACTTGGCCCGAGCGCAACGCGGCCAGCCGCGTCGTCGCCTCCGGCATCGGATACACCGTCATCTTCTCCAGCTTGGGGATGCGCGCCTTGTCCCAATAATTCTCATTGCGCAGCATTTCCACATACTGGCCGGCCACGACGCGGTTGATCTTGAACGGCCCGGTTCCGATCGGCTTCTTGGCGAATTCCTGCCAACTCTTGCCCGATTTATCCCATTGGGTCGGGCTGACGATAAGGATTCGGGTGAGTAGATAAGGAAAGAAGCCGAACGGATATTTTGTGGTGATGGCCAGCGTGCCGTCGTCGACCTTCTCGTATTTGTCGAGCATTGACACCGTCGCCTTCACGATCGGCGCGGCGGGGGCGTCATACTGCGGGCTCTTGTCGTCGTAGATACGCGCGAGGTTCCAGAGCACGGCCTCCACCGTCACCGGCGTGTCGTCGTGGAATGTGACGCCCTGGCGCAGCGTGAATAGCCACCGCGTCGGCCTCTCGGGATCCACCTTCCAGGCCGAGGCCAGCCCGGGCACGATGCCTGCGGTCGCTTCGGGATGGCTGAAATCCCAGTTCACCAGCGCGTCGTACGCGGGGTAGCCGAGGAAGCGGTATCCTTCGCCACCATTGTTCGGAATGCCGGTGACCGTGGGCAGATCCGCCGACGTCATCCCGATCCGCAACACCTGCGGCAATGCCGCCTTTGCGGCTGGAAGCCGGCCGACCAGGGCAGCCGCCCCGGTGCCGAGAATGACGCTGCGACGATGGGGCATTTTGACCTCGAAGCTGTGTTGCCGGGCGCGGCAAGACGGTGACGGACGGAGCAAGGGGCGTGCCAATCCGTTCCGCGGCTCGCGCGAGCCGATCGGTCGGCCCGACCCTGCGAAACTGCCTCCTTCGTAAGCACTTGCAGGCTACGGTCTGTTTAGGAAGCAGTCAGCCGACCGTGGGAAGCAAAATCGAGCATGACGTAGGCAAAATTAAGTGGCGGGCTGGGATGGTCGGCCCTAGCGTGGGGCCACCGGGGGTCCGCCTCTCCGGTCCAAAAGGAGGAGCTCGCATGCTCATCTTCGCGGGACGACGCCTGCTCCAGGCCATCCCCATTCTGCTCGGCGTCAGCCTGGTCATCTTCGGCCTGGTGCATCTGGCGCCCGGCAACCCGATCGACATGCTGATGCCACCCGAGGCGTCTCCCGACATCATCGCGCAGATGAAGGCCGCCTACGGCTTCGATCGCCCGCTCTACATCCAGTATCTGCTGTGGCTAGGCCGGGCGCTGCGGGGCGATTTCGGGCTGTCCGTGTTCAATGCCGCTCCGGTGCTCGGCCAGCTCATGACTGCCCTGGCCAACACGCTCGTGCTCGCCATCGCCGCCGCCATGCTGGGCTTCGCGCTCGGCATCGTCCTCGGCATCGCCGCCGCGCTGAACCACGGGCGCTGGCTCGACAAGCTGCTCAGCGCCATCACCACGGCCGGCGTGAGCCTGCCGCATTACTGGTTCGCCATCGTCCTGGTGCTGTATTTCGCCGTCTTCCACGACTGGCTGCCGGCCCAGGGCATGGGCGATGACAGCCTGCCGCTTTGGCAGCGGTTGGACCACATCGTGCTCCCGGTGATCACGCTGGCCATGATCCCGATGGGCGTCATCGGCCGCCTCGTCCGTGCGACCATGCTGGAGATCCTCGGCCAGGATTTCGTCGGCGCGCTCGCCGCCAAGGGGCTCACACGCGGTCCGGTGCTGCGGCACATCATCAAGAACGCTGCGCCCCCGGTGCTGGCCCTCATGGGGTTGCAATTCGGCTACCTGCTCGGCGGCTCCATCTTGATCGAGACCGTGTTCAACTGGCCCGGTACCGGCAACCTGTTGAACCTGGCCATCTTCCGCCGCGACATCCCGGTGCTGCAGGCGACGATCCTCGTGCTCGCCAGCTTCTTCGTCATGCTCAACCTGCTGGTCGACATTGCCCAGGCCGCCATCGACCCCCGGATCCGGCGCTAGGAGACATCCATGTCTGGAACCACGCCCGAGGCGCTTGCCGCCCTCGTCACCGAACGCGCCGGAACGATCGCGCCGACGCCGGGCTATTGGGCCGCCGTTCGCCGCCGCCTCGGCCGCGACCCGGTCACCATCGTGGTGACGATCATCCTGCTGGCGATCGTCCTCATCGCCATCTTCGCCCCGCTGGTCACGCCCTACGATCCCTATGCCGGCTCGATCCTGCTTCGGCTGAAGCCGATCGGCACGCCGGGTCACTGGCTCGGCACCGACGAGACCGGCCGCGACCTCTGGACCCGGCTGGCCTATGGCGGGCGGCTGTCGCTGCTCGCCGGCGTCGCGCCGGTGCTCGTCTCGCTGGTGATCGGCGGCATGCTGGGCATCACCGCCGGCTTCATGGGCGGCCTGGCCGGAACGCTGATCATGCGGACCATGGACGTGTTCTACGCCTTCCCGTCGATCCTACTCGCCATCGCCATCTGCGGCCTGCTCGGCAACGGGCTGACCAACTCCATCATCGCGCTGGCGGTCGTGTTCATCCCACCCATGGTCCGCATCGCCGAGACCGTCACCACCCAGGCCCGGCATCTCGATTTCGTCGAGGCCGCGCGCGCCAGCGGCACCACCACCCTGCAGATCATCCGCCACCACGTGTTGGCCAACGTGCTCGGCCCGATCCTGGTCTATGCCACCAGCCTGATCAGCCTCTCGATCATCCTCTCCGCGGGTTTGTCGTTCCTGGGCCTGGGCGTGATCCCGCCCAATGCGGAATGGGGCCTGATGCTGAACTCGCTGCGCCAGTCGATCTACGTCCAGCCCTATGTCGCCGCGCTCCCGGGCCTGATGATCTTCGTGACCTCCATGTGCTTCAACCTGATGAGCGACGGGTTCCGCTCGGCGATGGACATGAGGCTCGGCAAATGAGCGCCGCGCTCGAGGCGGCCAAGCTGGACCCGCGGGACCGCGGCGGTCCCGCGCAGCCGATGCTGACCGTCACCGGGTTGCGCAAATACTTCCCGGTGCGCGGCGGGCTGCTCAACCGCCGGGTCGCGACGGTGCAGGCGGTCGACGATGTCGGCTTCAGCATCGCCAAGGGCGAGACGCTCGGCGTCGTCGGCGAGAGCGGCTGCGGCAAATCCACCACCGCGCGGCTGCTAATGCACCTGCTCGAGCCCGACGCCGGCAGCATCGTGTTCGACGGTGAGGAGGTCGGCAGTCCCAGCGGCCTGTCCGTCAGCCAGCTGCGGCGGCAGATGCAGATGGTGTTCCAGGACAGCTACACCTCGCTCAACCCGCGCCTGACCATGGTCGACTCGATCGCCTACGCGCCCCGCATGCACGGCCTGCCCGCCCGCGAGGCGACCGCGCGGGCGGAGCAACTGCTCGGCCAGGTCGGCCTCAACCCGGCGCAATTCGCCCGCCGCTATCCACACGAGCTCTCCGGCGGCCAGCGCCAGCGCGTCAACATCGCCCGCGCCCTGGCGCTCGAGCCCCGCCTCGTCATCCTCGACGAAGCCGTCTCCGCGCTGGACAAATCGGTCGAGGCGCAGGTGCTCAACCTGCTGGCCGAGCTCAAGGCGCGGCTGAACCTGACCTATCTGTTCATCTCCCACGACCTGAACGTGGTGGAATACATCTCCGACCGCGTGCTGGTGATGTATCTCGGCCGCGTCGTCGAAGCCGGCCCGGTCGAGCAGATCTACGGCCGGCCGCGGCACCCTTACACCCGCGCCCTCCTGGCCTCGAAACCGACGCTCGACCCCGATCGCCGCACGACGGTCCTGCCGCTCACCGGCGATCCGCCCAACCCGATCAACCCGCCCTCCGGTTGCCGCTTCCGCACCCGCTGCTCCTACGCGCAGGAACGCTGCGCCGACATCGTGCCCCCGCTGGTGCCGCCGATGCACGGGGACGAACCCGGTCATGTCGTCGCCTGCATCGTGCCCGAAGCCCAAGCCGGACGGGAGACGCACCATGCCGCTTGACGCCACCCCGCTGCCCCCCGCGATCGAGGTCGACACCCTGAGCGTCCGCTTCCGCAAGCGGGGCGCGCCGGAGGTCTGCGCCGTCAACGGCGTCTCCTTCGCGATCGCGCAGGGCCAGGTGCTGACCATCCTCGGCGAATCCGGCTCCGGCAAGAGCGTCAGCCTCAAGGCGATCATGGGCCTGCTGCCGGGCTTCGCCCAGGTCGCGGGGCAGGTCCGCTTGGCCGGTCGCGACATCCTGACGCTGCCGCCGCGCGAGCTGGCCAAATTGCGCGGCGGCGAGGTGTCGATGATCTTCCAGGAGCCGATGGCGGCGATGGACCCGGTCTACACGATCGGCGACCAGATCGCCGAGACCATCGTCCAGCACGAAGGCACCAGCCGCGCCACCGCCATGGCCCGCGCCAAGGCGCTGTTGGAACGCGTCTCCATCCCGTCCGCCGCGCGCCGCCTCAAGAACTACCCGCACGAAATGTCCGGCGGCATGCGCCAGCGCGCGATGATCGCGCTCGCCCTGGCCTGCAAGCCCGCCATCCTGTTGGCCGACGAGCCCACCACCGCGCTCGACGTGACGGTGCAAATCCAGATCCTGATGCTGCTGCGCGAATTGCAGGCGGAGCTGGGCATGGCCGTCGTCTTCGTCACCCACGACGTGGGCGTCGCCGCCGAGATCTCGGACCGCATCGCCGTCATGTATGCCGGCCGCTTCGTCGAGACCGGCACCGTCCGCGAGATCATCCGCACGCCGCAGCACCCGTACACCAAGGGCCTGCTCGCCTCGACGGTGCATGGCGGCATGCGCAAGCAACTCCTGCGCACCATCCCGGGCCATCCGCCCAGCCTGGCCACCCTCCCTACCGGTTGCCACTTCCGCCCGCGCTGTCCCGAGGCCTTGTCCCGCTGCGTCGAGGAGCCGCCGGTCGTGGCGGTCCACCCCGGCGCCCTCGTCCGCTGCGTCCACGCCGAAGCAGCTATCCCCGCCTGAGATCAGGAGAACTGGCATGAAACCCACGATCACCGAGGCGGATTTCGCCGTGCTCGTCGCCCAGACCGGTCTACCGCTCAGCCCGAGCCAAAGCCGCGACATTTACGAGGTGTACGGTCTGATCGAGGCGATGCGCGACCGCGTACACGCCCCTCTACCGCGCGAGGCCGAGCCGGCCCTGGTCTTCACGCCGCATGGAGGCGCGTAATATGGCCGCCATCCCGACCATCGCCGAAGCCAGCGCGCAGCTCGCGGCCAAGGCCATCTCCCCCGTCGAGCTGACCCAAGCCTGCCTGGACCGGATCGCCGCGCTGGACGATACGCTGCACGCCTTCGTACTCACGACCCCCGAGCGCGCCATGAGCGATGCCCGCGCCGCCGAAGCGCGGATCATGCAGGGCGCCCGCCTCGGCCCGCTCGACGGCATCCCGATCGGGCACAAGGACATCTACGGCACCGCCGGCATCCGCACCACGGCGCATTCCCGCCTGCTGGAGCACAACGTCCCGACCACGGACGCCACCACCGTCGCCAAGCTCGCCGCCGCCGGCACCGTCATGATGGGCAAGCTCGCCACCCACGAATTCGCCATGGGCGGCCCCTCCTTCGACCTGCCCTGGCCCCCGGCGCGCAATCCGTGGAACCCCGATCACCTCACCGGCGGCTCCTCATCCGGGACCGGCGCCGCGGTGCCGGCCGGCCTGGTGCTCGGCGGCACCGGGTCGGACACCGGCGGCTCCATCCGCGGCCCGGCCACGCTCTCCGGCCTCTCCGGCATCAAGCCCACCTACGGCCTATGCAGCCGCTCCGGCGTGCAGCCGCTCTCCTTCACGCTCGACCACACCGGCCCGATGGCCTGGACCGCCCAGGATTGCGCCCTCTTGCTGCAAGCCATGGCCGGCCACGACCCGGCCGACCCGGCCAGCGCGAACCGCCTCGTGCCCGACTTCTCCGCCGACATCGGTGGCGACCTGAAAGGCCTGCGCATCGGCGTGCTCCGCCACTTCCACGAGGTCGACTCACCCGCCAGCGAGCCGACCGTGCAGGCGCTGGACACGGCCGTCGACGTCTTGGCCAAGCTGGGCGCCGAAATCCGCGACGTTACGGTCTCGCCGCTGCAGGATTATGCGGCACCGGGCTGGATCATCCTGCTGGTCGAAGCCTTCGCCGTGCACGAGCCGTGGCTCAAGACGGACTACAACCGCTACGGGGCCCTGCTGCGCGAGAAGCTGGCCATCGGCGGCCTGCTGACCGGCGCGGACTACGTGCAAGCCTTGCGCCGCCGCCGGATCCTGTGCGCCGAGATGGAAGCCGCCATGGCCGACTTCGACATGGTCATCACCGCCGTCCAACCCGGCGAGGCCGCCCTCATCCACGAAGCCCCGCGCTGGGGCATGTTCGAGCGGCCCAGCTACACCATCCCGTTCAACGTCACCGGCCAGCCGGCGATCTCGGTCTGCACCGGCTTCGGCCCCGCCGGGCTGCCGCTCGGCATGCAGATCGTCGGCAAGCCGTTCGCCGAACCGATGCTGTTCCGCACCGCCCACGCCTACGAGACCGCAACCGCCTGGCGCCAGACCCGGCCGCAACCGCAAGCCATCCGCGCCGCAGCCGAATAAGGGAGTCGCACCTTGGACCTTCAGTTCAGCACCATCGCCGATCTGGCAAAGCGGATCCGCGCCAAGACCCTCTCGCCCGTCGAACTGACCCGAAGCTGCATCGACCGGGTCAAGGCGCTCGACGGGCAGCTCAACAGCTTCATCCTGCTGCTCGAGGACGAGGCCATGGCCGAGGCCCGGGCCGCCGAAGCCGAGATCGCCGCCGGACGCTACAAGGGTCCGCTGCACGGCATCCCGATCGGCCTGAAGGACATCTACAACACCGCCGGGATCGCCACGACCGGCCATTCCGCCCTGTTCCGCGACCACGTGCCGGCCGAGGACGCCACCACCGTCCGCCTGCTGCGCGAGGCCGGGGCGATCATGCTCGGCAAGCTCTCGACCTGGGAGTTCGCCATCGGCGGCTCGTCCTTCGACCTGCCCTGGCCGCCCGCGCGCAACCCCTGGAACACGGCGCTGGACACCTCCGGCTCCTCCTCCGGCTCGGGCGCCGCGGTCGCGGCCGGCTTGGTGCCGGGCGCCATGGGCTCCGATACCGGCGGCTCCATCCGCGGCCCGGCCGCCTGGTGCGGCATCGCCGGCCACAAGCCGACCTACGGCCTGCTCAGCCGCCGCGGCATCCTGCCGCTCTCCTTCTCGCTCGACCATGCCGGCCCGATGTGCTGGACCGCCGAGGATTGCGCGCTGATGATGCAGGTCCTCGCCGCGCACGACCCGGCCGATGCCGCCAGCGCCGACCCCGGCCCGATCGACTTCTCCGCCGGGATGGGCGACGGCGTCACCGGGCTCCGGGTCGGCGTGGTGCGCCACCTCTTCGAGCGCGACGTCGAATGCGAGCCGGACGTGCTGGCCGCCATGGAGGCGACGCTTGCCGAGCTCCAGCGGGCCGGCGCCGCGTTGCACACCGTCAGCCTCTCGCCGTTTGCCGACTACAACGCGGTCGCCAACATGATCTCCCGCTCGGAATCCTACGCGGTCCACGAGCACGACCTGCAGACCCGGCCGCATCTCTACGGCGAATACGGCCGCCGCCGGCTGATGAGCGGTTCGCTGATCCGCGCCGTAGATTACGTGAACGCCCAGCGGCAGCGCGCCCGCCTCGTGGCTGAGGCAGCCGAGGTGTTGCGCGAGGTGGACGTGCTGGTGTTCCCGACCGCGCGCAAGACCGCCGGCATCTTGGGCGAGGACTCGATGGCCAACCCTCAACCGTTCTTCAACCGCGTCTTCAACGTCCTCGGCGGCCCGGCGCTGTCGGTCTGCAACGGTTTCTCCGCCGCCGGGCTGCCGCTCTCCTTCCAGATCGCCGGGCGGCCGTTCGAGGACGGCCTCGTCCTGCAGGCCGGCGATGCGGTGGAACGCATGATGGCCACGCGCGACCGCCGGCCGGTCGTGGCCGCACCGATCCGGGCGGCGGCGGAATAGGGGGAATGAGCATGACCATCGAGGAACGCCTCGCCGCCGCCGGGCTCACCGCCACGCCGGAGGATCTGCCCAAGCTCGCCGCAGCGATCGAGGACATGGACCGGCTCGCCCTATCCTTGCGCCGGCCGCGACCCTATGCCGACGAGCCGCTGAGCGCTTTCCGCCTGGCACGGGCCTGACCATGACGATCCCCTTCGCCGAGCGCCTGCGCGCACTCGGGCTCGACCGCTTCCCCGAGCAGGACCGCGCCGACCTCGAGCGCGCCGTCCGCGCCAACGACGAAGCCGCCGCCCGCATAAGCGGCGCCTGCTCCTACGCCGAGGAGCCGAGCAACGTCTTCCGCCTCTCGCCCGCCAAGGAGAGCTGATCATGAGCGAGCTCTGCTTCCTGACGATCGCCGAGGCCGCAAGCCGCATCCAGGCACGCACGCTTTCGCCGGTCGAACTGACCGAGGCCTACCTGGACCGCATCACCGCCCTCGACGGAAAGCTCAACAGCTACATCCTGGTGTTGCGCGAGCAGGCCATGGCCGAAGCCAAGCGCGCCGAAGCGGACATCGCCGCCGGCAACTACAAGGGGTCACTGCACGGTATACCGTTGGGAATCAAGGATATCTACAACACCGCCGGCATCGCCACGACCGGCCACTCCGCCCTCTACCGCGATCATGTGCCGACCGAGGACGCCACCACCGTCCGCCTGCTGCGCGAGGCCGGCGCCGTCATCCTCGGCAAGACGTCTACATGGGAGTTCGCCATCGGCGGCGTCTCGTTCGACCTGCCGTGGCCGCCCGCGCGCAACCCGTGGGACACCTCGCTCGACCCGGCCGGTTCCTCGTCCGGCTCCGGCGCCGCCGTTGCCGGCGGGCTGTGCATGGGCGCCATGGGCACCGACACTGGCGGCTCCATCCGTTCGCCGGCCGCGTGGAACGGCATCGCCGGGCTGAAGCCGACCTACGGACTGGTCAGCCGCCGCGGCATCCTCCCGCTTTCCTTCACGCTGGACCATGCCGGCCCGATGTGCTGGACCGCCGAGGACTGCGCGCTGATGATGCAGGTCCTGGCCGCGCACGACCCGGCCGACCCCGGCAGCGCCAATCCGGGCCGGATCGACTTCGCCGGCGCCCTCGACGGCGATCTGAAGGGCCTGCGTATCGGCGTCGTCCGGCATTTTTTCGAGACCGACGCACCCGCCGACACCGTCGTCGTCGACGCGCTGGAGAAAGCGCTGGGCGTCTACCGAAAGGCGGGTGCGACGGTACAGGATGTGCGTCTCGCGCCGCTCGAGACCTATTACGACCTCTGTGCCCTCATCATGGGCCCTGAGGCGTTTTCCATTCACGAGAAGGGCTTGACCGAGACGCCCGAACTCTACGGCGCCGTCGCCCGCAAGCGGCTCTCGGCCGGCGCCTTCGTGCAGGGCACCGACTACGTCAACGCCCTACGCCTGCGCGCCCGCCTCGTCGCCGAAGCCGCCGCGGTGATGCGGGACGTCGATGTGCTCGTCATGCCGACGCGGCACACGCCGCCGGAGGCGCTCGGCGCGTTCGACACCATCATGGGCCACCGCTTCTACACGCGGCCCTTCAACGTCCTCGGGCTGCCCGCGCTCTCCATCTGCTCCGGCTTCACCGGCAACAAGCTACCGCTCTCGATGCAGATCGTCGGCCGGCCGTTCGAGGACGCGCTCGTGCTGAAGGTCGGTTACGTATTCGAAAGGGCCACAGGCTATCGCGATGTCCGCCCTGACGTGTCTCCAACTGCACTGGCCGCCTGAGCCAACGTCGCACCATGCATCGCGGCCCTGACCGCTGTAACCGACGGGTGCTACTCGCTTAGATGCGCCTCGGTAGCCGCTAGGGTTCGATCGAGCCTGATGAGCAGCGGCATGGTCGTCCGCGCGGCGTCGAACGCGCCGAGTTGGGCCATGGCCGCCACGATGTAGCGGATGACCGGAAGGTATTTCGCATTGGCGGATTGGCCGGATATGTCCTCTGCTTGACTGTCCCTGTGCTTTCGGCGAGGACATTCGGGGTATACATTGTGCGTCAGGAACAACATCATGAGACACGCAATGTCCGACACTGCCCTCCTCGTCATCGACGTCCAGGACTCTTTCCGCCATGCCCCCTACTGGAGTGACGCCGACCTGGACCCGTTCATGGGCCGCCTGCAGGAGCTGATCGACGGAGCGGTCGCGCAGGCGATGCCCGTGTTGCAGGTGTTCCACACCGCCGAAGCCGGTCCTTTTTCGCTCGCGTCCGGCCATGTGCGAACCCTCAGCCCGATCGCCATCAACCCCGAGGCCGTCTTCTACAAGAACAAGCATAGCGCGCTCGTCGGCACCGGGCTCGACACCTGGTTGACGCAGCACGGAATCCGGCGGCTGATCGTCTCCGGGATCCGCACCGAGCAGTGCTGCGAAACCACCACCCGGCACGCGTCCGATCGGGGCTGGGCCGTGGACTACGTGACGGAGGCGACCCTGACCTTCGCGATGACCCATCCCGGCGGCCAACGCTTCAGCCCGGCGGAGATCAAGACGCGCACGGAGCTGGTTCTCGCCGGTCGCTTCGCCCGTATCGTCACCGCGGCGCAAGCCCTGGCGCAGCCTCTCCTGGCCGCCGCCGCATGATGTCGGCGCGGCGGCACATTCATATCCTCGCCGTGCTGCCGCCGCGCCTCTTGCTCCTGGATCTCGCGGGACCGCTCGAGGTGCTGCGCATCGCCGGCGCTTTGCAGGACCAAGTGGCCTTCGAGGTCAGCTACGCATCGCCAAGAGACGGCACCCGTTGCTCCATCGGACTGGATCTCGGAGGGGCGTCCCCCCTGCCGGACAGCATAGAGGACGGGACTCTCGTGTTCCTGCCCGGTTCGGTTGCGCGCGGTCTCACGCCATGGCCGGACGCCGCAGGCGACGCGGCGGCAGAGCACGCGATCGTTGCCTGGCTGCGCGCGACCATTCGGCCGGCCCATACGCTGGTCATGGTCTGCGAGGGAGCCTTGCTCGCGGCACGCGCCGGGCTCCTCGACGGCTATGCCTGCACGACTCACCACGCCAGCTGCGGCAAGCTGGCTGCCGCCACGCCACTGGCGCGGGTCTTGGAGAACAGGCTGTTCGTCGAGGATCGCAACCGCCTGAGCAGCGCGGGGGTCACGGCCGGCATTGACCTGATGCTGCACCTGGTCGCCGGCTGGTGCGGCCCCTCGGTGGCCGTCGCGGTCGCCCGCTCGCTGGTCGTCTACCTGCGCCGTAGTCCCAACGACCCGCAGCTCTCGCCATGGCTGGAGGGCCGCAACCACCTGCACCCGGCCGTTCACCGCGCTCAGGATGCGATTACGGCCGACCCGGCGCGCGATTGGTCGCTGACGGAACTGGGACATGCCTCGGGCGCCAGTGCCCGCAATCTCTCGCGGCTTTTCATGGCGCATACCGGGATGACCGTGACGACCGCCGTGAACCGGGCCCGCGTGGCCCTGGTCCACGACTTGCTGGAGCGAACCGGGTTGAGCATGGAGCAGGTGGCCGAGCGCGCCGGGTTCAGCTCCGCCCGGCACATGCGACGCATCTGGCAGCACTATCACGCGCACTCGCCTTCGAAATCCCGGACCTCGGTGATGCAGGCTAAAGCGGCTTGACCTACCGGATCAGCGCCTGGATCTCCGCATGCGACGTGATGCCGCCCAGGGCCGCCGGTAATGCCCCATCCCGCAACAACCGGCCGGTCCGTAACATCGAGCCATAGGCGGCGCGGGCCAGGGCACCGCCGACGCTGACGCGCCGCACGCCAGCCTGTGCGAGCGCCTGGAACGGGAGCAGCCCATCGCCCGGCCCTGACAACACGTTGACCGGCTTTGGCGCGACGGCCGCGACCACGGCGCGGATCGCGTCCAGGGTTGGGAGCCCCGGGGCATAGAGGCAGTCGGCACCGGCTCCGGCGAAGGCGACCAGACGTCGGATCGTGTCGTCCAAGTCGGGGCGCCCATGCAGGAAGTTCTCCGCCCGGGCGGTCAGCACGAACGGATGCGGCGCCGCCCGGGCAGCGATGGCGGCGGCTCGGATGCGGGCGACGGCCGCGTCGAGATCGTGGAGGGGTGAGGCCGGGTCGGCGGTGGTATCCTCGATCGTGCAGCCGCATAACCCGGCTTCGGCCGCACGCCGGACCGTCTCGGCACAGGCCGCCGGGTCCGCACCGTAGCCGTCCTCCAGGTCTGCCGAGACGGGGAGGTCGGTGGCCGCAAGGATATCGGCCGCGTTCGCCAACGCCTCGGCGCGGGACACCGCGGCTTGGCCGTCGCGGCGGCCGAGCATGAAGGCGAGCCCGGCCGATGTCGTGGCGATGGCGGGGAAATCTAGGCTGGCGAGGATGCGTGCGCTGCCGGCATCCCAGGCGTTGGGGAGGATGAAGCAGCCGTCGCGATGCAGCGCTTGAAAGCGTTCGGCTTTGTCGGTGGGCGTCATGGGTGGCTCCTTTAAAATGAATGTGCTGGCTCAGTCCGATCGTCAGGCATGTCCGCCCGCGATGCCCTTCGGCTGCCGTGCCCACGCCCACGCGCGGCCGTCGATGGCGACCAGCCCCAGGCCGATCAACGCCATCCCGATCGCTTGTGAGGCCGACAATCGCTCGCCGAGAAACGCGATCCCGAGTAGCACGGCGCTGACCGGCACCAGCAGCGTGACCAGCGACGTATTGGTGGCGCCCGCCGTCGCGAGCAGGCGGAAGAAGATGATGTAGGCCAGCGCGGTCGAGAGCAGCGCCAAGCCCGCCAGCGCCGCCAGGACGGCCGCGCCGGGAAATGCGAGCCGCCATGGTGTGTCCGCCACGAAAGCGATCGGCAACATCATCGCGGTCGTCGCCGTGACCTGGCCGAAGGCGCCGACGGTCGGCTCGATGCCCATCCGCTTGAACCGGCGGCCAAACACGTTGGCGAAGCCGTAGGACAGCGCGGCGCCGAGACAGGCGAGAATGGGCAGCACCGCGCCCGACGCGCCGGTGATCACCTCCGCACCGACCAAGACCACGACGCCGGCGAGACCCACGGCGATCCCGACGATCTTTCCGGCCGTCAGCCGGTCGTCCGACGTCAACGCATGGGCGACCAACACCGAGAACACCGGCGTGGTCGCGTTCAGGATGGAGGCGAGGCCCCCGGACAGCACCGTCTCGCCCCAGAAGATCAGCGCGAACGGCACCAGATTGTTGAGCACCCCCATGCCGGCGAACGCCCACCAGAGGGTGGCCGTGCGGGGGAACGGCGTCCCGCTTAGTCGCAGGACCAGCCCGAGCGCGCCCGCGGCCAGTCCAACCCGGACCAGGACGACCGTGAGGGGCGGCAGCGCGCCCACCGCGATCTTGGCGAAGAAGAACGATCCGCCCCACAGCAGTGACAGCAGCGCGAGCAGGCTCCATTCGGTCGCGGACATGCGATGCTGCGCTGGCATTGAGCCTCCGGAAACGGCGTCGAGAGCTGCGTTCAAGCAGAAACCAGCCCGGCCCACTCGCCGGCAACGGACCTCATCGTCCCCAGGACGCGCCAACCGGTGTAGACTGCCCATCATGGCAAGCAGCGAACACATGATCTGGGAGGCGGCCTGGCTTCAGCGCGACCCGGCGTTCGACGGCCGGTTCTTCATCGCCGTGCGCACCACGGGCATCTACTGTCGCTGCGTCTGTCCCGTCCGGCTGCCCTTCCGGCGCAACGTCGAGTTCCTGCCCAGCGCGGCCGCGGCGGAGAGTGCCGGCTTCCGGCCATGCTTGCGCTGCCGTCCAGAGACGGCGCCGTTCTGCCCGGCCTGGAACGGCACGAGGAGCACGGTCGAGCGCGCGGCCCGGCTGATCGTCGAGGACGGCGCGCTGGACGGGGATGATGCCACGGTGGAAAGACTCGCCGCCCGGCTCGGCATCACGGCGCGGCATCTCAGCCGGCTGTTCCTGCGCCATTGGGGCGCGACGCCCTCCGCGGTCGCGCGGACTGCGCGCGTGCAACGGGCCAAGCGGCTACTGACCGAGACCGACCTGCCGATGACGGCGATCGCGCTGCAAGCCGGGTTCGGCAGCTTGCGCCGGTTCAACGCCGTGTTCGCGGAGGTCTACAAACGGCCGCCGACTGCAATCCGGCGGCGCCGGGTCGGAGCAGACGGTCCAGCAACTTGACGTGGGCACCGACGACGCCCTCGGCACCCGCCGCGAGGCGGACGGATCCGGAGATGCGGTGGACGATAGACATGGCACCCCGATTGTTCATAGAGCGGTCGTCGACAACCGGAGGGCAGATTTGTCGCAGAGAGTCATCGGCCTGATCGGCGGGATGAGTTGGGAGAGCTCGGCCGAGTACTACCGCCTCATCAACCAAATGGTCCGGACCCGGTTAGGCGGCCTGCGATCGGCACGCTGTCTCCTATGGTCGTTCGACTTCGGTGAGATCGAGGCGTTGCAGCACGCGGGCCGCTGGGACGATGCCGCCGGCGAGATGATCGCCGCGGCCCACCGCCTGGAGCGGGGCGGCGCGGATTTCATCGTGATCTGCACCAACACGATGCATCGCATGGCCGACCAGGTTCAGGCCGCCATCGGGCTGCCGCTGCTGCACATCGCGGACCCGACGGCCGAGCGGATTGTCCGAGCCGGGCTGCGGACGGTCGGGCTGCTCGGAACCGCCTTCACCATGGAGCAGGCTTTCTACAAGGGGCGTCTGACGGAACGATACGGATTGCAGGTTCTCGTGCCGGACGACGAGGACCGCGCGCTGGTGCACCGCGTGATCTACGACGAGCTCGTGCAGGGACGGGTCGAGCCGTCGTCGCGGCAAGCCTATCGCGAGGTGATCAGCCGCCTGGTCGAGCGCGGCGCGGAGGCGGTGATCCTCGGCTGCACGGAGATCATGCTGCTGGTGCAGCCCGGCGACAGCACCGTCCCGCTCTTCGACACGACGGCGCTCCACGCCGAGGCCGCGGTCGACCTGGCCTTGGCGGGGCGAGCATGACGCTTAACCTGCACCGAGCGGAGCAGCACCGATCCGCGATCCGCGGCATCGAGGCCTGTTCGATCGCCTCCAACCAATCCTTCCCGCGGCACGCCCATGATCAGTTCGGCATCGGGGTGATCGCCTCCGGCGCCCAGCGCTCCTGGAGCGGCATCGGGCCGGTCGACGCCGCGGCCGGTGACATCATCACGGTCAACCCGGGCGAAATGCACGACGGCACCCCGGTCCGAGGACAGGTTAGGCGTTGGCAGATGCTCTATATCGATCCCGGGGTCCTGTCCGGCGCGGCGACGCGTGGGGTGGAGCTCGCTCGGCCCGCCCTGCAGGACACGCAGCTCGCCGGCCGCTTCGCTCAACTCTTCGCCAGCATCACCGACCCGGTGCCGGACGCGCTGGTTGTCGAGGAGGATCTCCTGCGGACCATGGGTCACCTCCTGAGCCGATACGCAAACCGCCCGGCCCCGGCGCACGGACCGCCCCCCTCGGTGGCACGAGCGCTGGCACGACTAGACGCGATCCCCGAACAGCCGGTGACCCTGGCCGATCTCGCCGCGCTCTCCGGCGTGAGCCGCTTCCAGCTTCTCCGCGGCTTCGTGCGTGCGGTCGGCATCACCCCGCATGCCTACCTGCTCCAGCAGCGAGTTCGCCTGGCACGGCGGCTCCTCGTGGCCGGGCGGCGTCCGGCAGAAGCCGCGGCCGAAGCCGGGTTCGCCGACCAGAGCCACCTGACCCGCGCCTTCCGTCGCCAACTCGGTGTGACACCCGCCCGCTACCGGGCCGCCCTGGCCTGAGCCCCGGCTGCAATCGCGTCCAAGACCGCGCGCCGGGCGTGGCCCAGAATGGCGACATGACATCACCCTATGTTCACGGTTACGGCGCGACCGAAGGCCGCCGCTTGCACGACCAGGCGAGAACGCTCGAGGCGCTGCTGCATGCCGACACGGCCTTTCCAGTCGGCAGCGCGGTGCTCGAGGCTGGCTGCGGCGTGGGCGCGCAGACGGTGCCGCTAATCCAAGGCAGCCCGGGCGCGCGGTTCACCTGCGTGGACCTTTCCGCCGCATCGCTCATCACGGCCGAGGCGCGAGTTCGGGCAGCCGGGCTGCCATTGCCAAAGTTTCTCCAGGCTGACATCCGCGCCCTCCCGTTCGCCGACGCCACGTTCGACCATGTCTTCGTCTGCTTCGTGCTCGAGCACTTGCCGATCCCCGAGCTGGTCTTGACCGAGTTGCGCCGCGTGCTCCGACCCGGCGGCAGCCTGACCGTCATCGAGGGCGACCACGGCTCCACCCTGTTCCATCCGGACGTCCCGGCAGCCCGCGCCGTCGTCGAGTGCCAAGTCGAGCTGCAGCGCCGGTCTGGCGGCGATGCCACCATCGGCCGTCGCCTGTATCCGCTGCTGGTCGGCGCCGGGCTGCAGTCGGTCGACGTGTCGCCGCGTCTGGTCTACGTGGACGCCAGCCGGCCAACGCTGGTCGACGGCTTCATCCGCGAGACGTTCACTGCGATGGTGGCCGGAACCCGCGCGGAGGCGATTGGGGCCGGGCTGGCCGAGGCGGACGGTTTCGACGCGGGGATCGCGGCGCTCCTGCGCACAGCCGAACCGGATGGGGTGTTCTGCTACACCTTCTTCAAAGCCACCGGCCGCAAAGCAGAGTCTCACACTGCTGACCGTCTATGGCAGTCTGGGGCCGATCGTCCCCCGTAGGCACCACCATAATGTCCCGAACCGCTCGGCTTCTCGATTTGATCCAAGCGCTCCGGCGACGCAGGAAGCCGATTGCTGCCGCCCTCTTGGCCCAAGAGCTCGGCGTCTCGCTCCGGACCATCTACCGCGACATCGACACGTTGGTGGCGCAGGGCGCGCCCATCCAAGGCGAGGCGGGTCTCGGCTACGTGCTGAAGCCGGGCTTCACCTTGCCGCCGCTGATGTTCGACCCCGATGAGGTGGACGCCCTGATCCTCGGCCTGCGGCTGGTCGCCGGGCGCGGCGACGCCGCCTTGGAGCGCGCCGCGGTCGACGCATTGGCCAAGATCACGGCCGTATTGCCGGCGGAGATGGAGGAGGTCGCCGAAACGAGCGGACTGCTCGCGGGACCGTCTGGCATCGGCTCGCCGATGTTCATGACCGAGATTCGCCAGGCGATCAGAGCCGAGTGCAAGCTGCGCCTGCGCTACACCGACAAGGCCGGTCTCGACTCCGATCGGATCATCTGGCCCGTAGCGCTGGGCTTCTTCGAGAGCGCGGAGGTGCTGGTCGCCTGGTGCGAAGCAAGAGAGGCATTCCGGCACTTCCGCCTCGATCGCATCGCGACCGCCGAGGAGACCCGGCAGCGCTACCCGACGCGCCGTCGGATCCTGTTGGCGGAGTGGCGGGTGCTGGAGGGTATCGAGGGGCCGAACTGAACGCTGCTGCCAGGAACTGACACGGGCAGGGGCTACAGCGCTGAGGCACCAACCGGAGCGCATCGATGCCAAACGTCAGCCTCGTCATCCTCTATGTCGACAATCCCGCCGTCAGTGCACGGTTTTACGCCGACCTGCTCGGCATCGCACCGGCAGAACAATCGCCAACTTTCGCCATGTTCCCACTGCCATCCGGAATCGGATTAGCGCTCTGGTCGCGTCATACGGTGGAGCCGGCCGCCGCCGCAACGGGTGGCGGAACCGAGATCGCCTTCATGGTGGACGACGTGGACGCGATGCACGCGGACTGGTCGGGTCGCGGGCTGACGATCGCGCAGCCGCCGACGGAGCTGGATTTCGGCCGCACCTGCGTGGCGCTAGACCCCGACGGCCACCGCCTGCGAGTGTTCAAGCCCGGCACACCGTGAGCAGGCCGACCATGTTGGCTGCGGCCAGCATGGTCCAAGAGACGGGTTCGTTGGACGATGAGCGAGCGAGGACCAGTCCCGCGCCTCGGCGCTCATCGAGCCACTACGCCGCTTGCGCGTGCAGGTACGCCCGAGCGGCGCCGGCTGACACGGTTCATGTATCGACTGACTGTCCACCCAGTTGACGCTCCACGCGCACCAGCAGGCAGCCGGGGCGGGCGGTGTGGATGTTCACGAAGGTGGTTCGGCTGTCGCCCAGTGCACGCGCCAGCGGGGCGTCCACGTCTTGGCCTGAACAGACCTGCCCGAGCTCGTAGAGACACTGATCCGCCGCATCGTAGGCGCGGACCGAGACGAGCGGGTTGGCGCGAACGATCGGCGCCATCTCGCTCTCGGCCTCCGCGCGCGGACAGGCCGTCTCGTGCAGGAAGATCGGGCTCGGCGTCCAGTAGATGCCGAGGGGCCGCTTCAGATTGTAGGAGCCGAGCAGCATGGTCTCGCCCGGCACGCCAAGCTGCAGGCAGTGCCGGCACGGAAATCCGCCACCCGTCGTGGCGACGACGCGGCGTAACTGGTTGCCGCTATCGTCTTGACCCGTGCGCCGGAAGCGCTCGGCCGTCTCGGTCTCTATCGCAACACATCGGAATGCAGTCATGAGGTCACCTCCTCGACGCATCGTGCGGCGGCGCGAGGGCGCTGACACTCCGCTGCTTGCTTGGCAATCCGAGCCGCACCGTTACCGCCGCTGCTTGCGCTGCGGGACGTGGAGGCGGACTGGCCGGTGCAGGGCAAGCCGCGCCGGGTCACACCTTGTCGTTCAGGAGTTTGGTCGCGTGGTCGAGCGCCTCCATGCATTCGTCGGCGTCGCCTTCGATCAACTCCCGCGTCGCGCGACGAAGGTCGGCTTCGATCAGCTTCTTCATCATCGGATCGCCGGTGAAGGCGTCGGCCTTCTTGGCGATTTCGAGCTGACGCGCTTGGCATTGCTTGACGTCGTCGGCCGCATGCGCGGTGCCGGCGCCGACCGCGAGGAGCAAGCTTGCAACGATAATTCTCAGCACGATGATCTTTCCTTCTCGTCGATGGCGGCGCCGTTGGTGCGGCGCCGCAGTGGCGAATTCAGCGGCGGCGCCGCAGGACGACGCCGATCATCGGGGCCGCCAGCAGGGCGAGGCTGGCGGGTTCCGGGACGGCGGTTGTCAGGCTGGCCGGGTTGAGTGCAGCGACCAGGGATTGCGTCGTCGCGGTGCCGGTGCCGCGCGAGAGGCTGAACAGGCTGTAACTGCCGTCGAACGAGTTCTGCTGGGTCTCGAGGGTGGTGCCGACGCCCGGCGTGGTCAGGACGGTCAGCGCGTTGCTGCTGCTGAAGGTGTTGTAGGCCAGCAGATCGAGCACGAAGCTGCTGTTGGTGCCGGTGCCGTTCTGGGCGGCCGAGTTGAGGGCCTGGAAGATGACTTCGTATGGATTGATGACGTTGGCCGGGCTGGTGATCGCCTGGGAGGTGTAGGGCAGCACCGCCGAGATGCCGGCGATGGTGAAGCTCAGGAAGCGGCTGGCGTCGCTGCTGTAGGTGAAGGAGCCGGAGACCGTGCTGCCGACGGTCGAGGTCGTGCCGGTCTGCGAGACGACGGTGCCGTTGAAGCTGGTGCTGTAGATCGCGGCGTCGGCGGGCCGTGCGGCGGCGGCGAGCAGCAGGCCGGAGGCGAGGAGGGGGAGCAGGTTGCGCATCGGGTGGACCTCTTTGGGTTGGAGCAATGTCGTTGGAGCGGGGTGACGCGATCACCCCGCCCCAACCGGTCGCGCGTTCAGTTGGATGGGTCGTCGCGGCGACCGAGGTCGATGCCGCTGCGGTGGGTGGGGTAGGGCTCGTCGGCCTTGATGCCCTTCCAGACGACCTGGTTGTAGAGCTCGACCGGGACGCGATCGGCGTCGGAGAAGTCGAAGCCGCGCGAGACCTGGGCCCAGTATTTGAAGTCGTGGGTCGGGGTCATGTCGGCGCCGTCGGCGTAGTTCACGTCCGTCTCGTTGGACGCCGTCATGAGTTGCGTCGAGGCCAGCAGCCGCGACGCCTGGGCGACGAAGCTCCACTGGCCGTTCGAGTTCACGTCGAACACGTCGGCCATCGGGCGCTGGTAGGCGGTGTTGAGGTTGATGTGCGGCGTGCCGAAGATGTCTTCGATCGTGCGCAGCAGGCTCACCTGGTTGTAGCGGGTGCTGATGACGGCGCCCTGCTTGACATAGGGGCCGACCACATACGTCGTCGCGCGGTGCGAGTCGAAATGATCCGGCCCGTCCTGGCAATCGTCCTCGATGATCATGATCAGTGTATTGCCAGCGTAGTTCTTGCTCTGCGCGACGGCTTGCACCACCCGGCCGACGGCATAGTCGTTGTCGGCTTCCTGTGTCTCGGGCGTGTTGACGCCGCCGAGCGCGGTGCCGAACGAGCCGGTGTGGTCGTGCGCCAGGCGTAGCAGGGTCAGGTTCGGCAGGTTGCCGTTGGCGTCGAACTGCTGGAACTCGCGGTTCCACTCGTTGAAGCGCCACAAATCCGGGTAGACCTGGTCGTAGCCGCGGAAATACACGTCGGTGTTGCCGACCAGCCCAGGATTCAGCGGGGCGACTTGCACGATTCCGGCCGCGTAGGGATCCGAGATGGCGACGCCGGCGCTGGTCCGGACGGCGCCGATGTTGTTGGTCAGCATGCCGTAGTTGCGGACCGTGCCGCCCTTGTTGAGCACGGCGTCGAAGATGTAGCCCTGCTGCACGCCGAACGGGGCATCGCTAGCCGCGTGGTCGCCGGTGCCGGCCAGCAGATTGGCGGGGCCGCCGGGCTTCGTGTTGGCGACGGCGGTGTAGGACCCGGAGGTGGCCTGATCGCGCTGTGCCACGGTTGGAAGCTGAACCGGAATGTTCCGGTTGCTGCCCTCGGTCTCGTAGGACATGCCGCGGTCGACCGAGGCGTAGTTGAGCTGCTGCGTGATGGTTTCCGTGTTGGTGACACGCCCCTGCAGCGACCAGGCCCAGCCGTCCATGCTGCCGTCGCCCGGGTCCATGAAGTTGTCCAGGGTGACGAAGTTGGAGGCCATCTTGTGGAAGTTCGGCGTGACGCGGCGGCCGAACAGGGTGAGCGTCGGGTCGCCGTTGGAGCCGTTGCCGAGGTCGCCGAGGATCTGGTCGAACGTGCGGTTCTCTTTGATGATGTAGATGACGTGCTGGATATGCGAGCTCACGAAGCTCATCACCTGCGCGTCGGCCGCCGCGAATTGGTTCGCCGCGGGAGTGTAGAAATTGTTCTGTGACGCCTGCGCCGTCAACGAGGGCAGATCGCTGGCCCCGGGCACCCCGCCGCTGACGAGCGTCGCGCGTTCGAGCTGGAACTGATACTGGTTGTTCGCGCGGCCGGTCGCCGCAGCGGCGGCGTTGCCGTTCGGGTAGATGGCGGTCGCGAGCGAGCCCGTGTTGCCGTAGGTGTAGAGCGGGTTCGGGCCGGTGTCGTTCTTGCCGTTGATGATGTACATCCAGGTGCCGTCCTGGCTGAACGTGACGTCGTGCGGCTCGTAGGCGGTCGGGATCAGGCCGGTGACGGTATTGGCGTTCGGCCCGGTCAGCGGGATCACCGCGATGGTGTTGGCGCCCGTGTTGACCGCATAGAGCACGTTGTTGCTGATGGTCACCGCCGTCGTCGCCGCGCCCGTCTGCGTGCCTACGCCGGTCCCGGCGGGCGCGCGCGCATCGATGTTCCCGGTGACGGTGTTGCTGGCGGTATCGATCACCGCGACCCGGTCGGCGTTGTCCTGCGCGACATAGAGCAGCGACTGGTCGGCATTGAAGGTCATGCCCTCGGCATTGCCGGAAAGCTTGATCCGCGTGACCAATTGGCCCGGATTGCTACCGATGCCGATCACGTCGACCTCGCGGTCGCGGTCGGACGAAACGTAGGCGACCAGGCTGGCGCCGGCGCCCTTGAGCACGACGGTGTAGGGGTAGGTGCCGCCGGCCGCCCCGTTCGTGCCTTCGTTGTAGCTCTGGTAGGGCCGCAGATCGTGTTCGAACAGCACGGTCTTGGACGCGGTGTCGATCACGCTGATGGAGTCGTTGTAGTTGTTCGCGACGACCAGCCGCGCGCCGTCGGCAGAGATGCCGAGGCCGCCGGCGTTCGGTTCGACGCTGCCGCCGAGGCCAGCGGTGGTGCTGTGCGAGCCATGGCCGAGCGGAACCGTGCCGCCGAGCGCAAAGAAGCTGCCACTCTTGGTGTAGTAGTAGATGGCGTCATCGGCGCCGCCGGTGCCGTAGAGCGTGTTGCCGTCGGGCGAAAACACCAGGCCCACCCAGGCATTGGCCTGCTTGATGACCTGCTGCAGCACCGGCTGCGTCTTGTTCGCGCCTGCGACGTTGTAGAGAAAGATATACTGCGTCGAGTTGGCGACGTCGGTGCTGCCGGCCGCATTATAGAGCGAGTTCTGGCCGGCGCAGATGATCGCGAGCGTCGAACCATCGGGGCTGAGCTGCGAACGGACCGCCATGCCGGCGACGAAATTGGGGTATTGCGGCAGTTGCGGGTTGAGCGGTTGCTGGATCGAGTTGGTCAGCTTCAGCGGCGTGACGAACTGACCGGTCGGCAGCGGCAGCAGCCCGTCATTACCGTCGATGGAGGTGTTGAGCTCGGCGTGGGCGACGAGCGGAGAGGAGAGAATGCTCGAGACGAGCAAACCAGCTCGCAGTAGGCGTTTCCGCTTTTCGGTAGTCATCAGGCGACCTCGATATTGGCGCATTACAAAAATGCCATGTCGCGAAACGGATCAACGACAGGGAGATTGCACTTCAGAGACAACAGTCGCGCTACGAGATTGTGATCACGATCATCGCAACTGCACGATGTCGACGATGAGGTTCGGCGCGCTCACTTCGTGTTTGTCGGATTCGTTGCTACACCGATTTGCGTGATGCCAGCGCGCCGTACCGCGTCCATGACCTGAATGACGTGTTGGAAGTCGACGTCGCGATCCGCGGCGACCACGACGCTTGCCACCGCCGGCACATGGCGCGCGATCCGCCGCGCCACATCGTCCAGCGGGATCGCCTCGCCATCGGCATGGATCCCACCGTCTCGGGCCACGGCGATGACGAGCGGTGCCGGCGGCAGCGGGCCGGCCGCCGCCGCTCCCGGCAATGCGACCGTCAGCCCGGCGTTCGGGATCATGCTCAGCGCGATCATGACGAAGAAGACCAGCAAGAACATCATGACGTCGATCATCGGCACGATCTCGAGCCGGGCGTGCCGGGGCGGGATCAGGACGCGCTTGCGCCGGGCCATGGCTCAGGCCTCCACCGGCAAGGGAGCCGGCCGGAGCGGCCGCACCGCGACGACGGCCTGCCCGCCCAGCGCGACGCCGTGGCCATGCAGGCGGTTGAGCAGCGCGAGCTTGGTGGTTTCGAGCTGGAACGTGATCGCGGCCAGGACTGCGTTGATGTAGTTGAGGAAGCAGACGGCGATGATGGCGATGAGAACGCCGGCGCCGGTGGCGATCAGCGCGTCGGCGATACCGCCGGTGACTTCCGATGGACCGCCATGGGCGGACAGGACGTCGAAGGTCTGGATCAGGCCGATGATGGTGCCGAACAGGCCCAGCAGCGGCGCGATGGTGACCGAGGTGTCGAGCACCCAAATGCCGCGCAGCAGCAGCGGCGTGGCGCGCATGATCTCCTCGTCGAGATGGGTTTCGATCTCGTCGGCGGTTTCGCCCCGCGACGCGACCGCCGTCGCGATCAGATGGCCCTGCAAGCTGGTGCCGCTGGTGTCGCCGAGGGCGCGAAGCGCGCCCAGATCGCGATAGCCGACCCGGCGCAGGCCGTTCTGCAGCTCGGCACCGCTGCGCAGCGTGCGCCGGAGCAGCCACAGCCGCTCGAACCCGATCGCGAGGGTGGCGACGAGGAGGATCGGCATGACGGCGAGCAATCCGCCGGACAGTACGAGGTAGTGGATCGCCTGTTCAAGCAAGATTGACTTCCTCGCGGAATGGTTCGGGGCAGTGGACCGCAGTGTAGAGCGGCTACTCGCGATCGTCCCGCGGCGAGCGGGTGGGCGATCCAATGTCATCATGATGTCATCAAGCAAGGTTCGACTTGCGGCGCGGGCGCGACTACGTCCGGTCATTGTGCCGCATCCTTCCGCAATCCCAAGTCCCACGGGTCTGCAGACCGAGATGCCTGTGCTCGGCTGGCAGCCGGACGAGGTCGGACTACCGCGCGCGTTGGGTTTGGCGGCGTCGTTGGTCGGGTTGCTGATGACGGGGCTCGTGCTGCTGGCTGGTCGCGTCGTCCCGCCCGCGCCGGCGCCGGTGACGGTTCTGTTGATGGATTCGGCGAGCGCGATGGTCGTCCCCGCTGCGATCGCCGCACCGCCGACACCGGCCGAGGCGGTTGCCCCACCCTCAGCGACGACGTCACCCCCCGTGCCGGCGCCGGCTACGGTGC
>CAZZVQ010000023.1:10546-52992 GCA_964657565.1 uncultured Acetobacteraceae bacterium | reverse complement strand
GGACCAAGGGTTGCGCCGACGGGGGGGCGAGCTTGATGAACCGGCCGTCCGGCGCTGCGTCGGCGACCTCGACGGGTTCGGCTGGTTGCGGGCTGAGCTTGATGAACGAACCGGGTGACGGACTGGGTGCCTGGGCGACCTCGACCGACGGCTGGTAGGCCGGTTCGGCATAGGCCGGGGCCGGGGGGTTGAGCACGATCGGCCCCGACGGGGCCGCGCTGGCGAACTGGGTGGCGCCGATATCGGGGTAGCGCGGGCCGGCCGGGATATTGAGCGGGATCGAATTCATGGCGTAGGTGGCCCCCGGAGATGGCCGGTTCGGCTCGTAGCCATTGATCCGCGGCCCGATCGCGGCGACGTAGCGCCGGGTTTCGAGCGGCAGGGTGCGGTTGCGGGTCAGGTAATCGTCGAGCCGGCCGGGCCCGGCGTTGTAGGCGGCCAGGAAGCCGGGGGCGCCATAGATATCGTACATCTCGCGCACATAGGCCGCGCCGGCGAGGATGTTGTTGTGCGGATCGTAGGGGTCGTCGCCCAACTCGCGGTAGCGGCTGCGCAGATCGTCATAGGTGGCCGGCATCACCTGCATCAGTCCCATCGCACCGGCCCCGGACGTGATGAGTTGGCCCCCGTGGCCGTACAGGTTGCCGCCGGATTCCTGGCGCATCACCTCGCGGATCCACTTCTCCGGCACGTCGTATTTGCCGGAAGCCTCGCGGATGTAGGGACCCCAGGGATCGCTGGACGGACCCGGCGGTGCGTAGCTGCGGCCGGCGCGAGCCAGATATCTGGTGGATTCCTGTTGTGCTGAAATTTGCGGCTTGCTCGCGCACCCCGCAAGCAGGGCGACGGCGCCCACGGTCCCAAACAGATGTGCAGCAAAGCTACGGCGCAAGAATGGCCTCCGTGGTAGACGCCGCCACGAGAGGGTCGGCTGTAAAGATGACTTTAACAGCCATCGCTTATGTGGGTCGGCAGGAACTCGCCGTAAACCCCTAACGTGGCGCGCGATTCCCGGCAATCGTTTTCTTCACGGGCCCGCGATTGAGGCGGCCGGTGTGTCTGGGGTGCAGCGGAATCAGCACAGCGCCGGCCTGGGCAAATATTGTGTCGCCAGCCCCGATCGGATACGGGCTGCGCATGAGCCTCAGTCAGACCGAACGCGCCCGGCCGGCCAGCGCCGTCAGACTGCAGACGCTCGTGCTGCAGTCCGGCCTCGGCCACACGGAGCGGCAGCGCCTGGCGGCCATCGACGTCGCGGACGCATGCCGCCTGTGGCGGCTGGCGCTTACGCTTGGCTGGTTCGATATCCGCCTCCGCTACCGCGGATCGATGCTCGGTCCATTTTGGCTCACCCTGTCGACGGCCGTGATGGTGGCCGCGTTGGGCGTATTGTATTCCCGATTGTTTAACATGGAGTTACACGACTACCTGCCGTTCCTGGCGCTCTCGCTCGTGCTGTGGGGCGTCCTCTCGACCGTCATCGGCGAGGCCTGCACCTGCTTCACCGCGGCCGAGGGCACCATCCGCTCGATGCGGATGCCGTTCACGCTGCACCCGATGCGGGTCGTCGTGCGCAACCTCATCGTGCTGGGCCACAACGTCGTCGTCATCCTCGCCGTCTACTTCTGGTTCAACAACTGGCCCGGCTGGCACGCGCTCATGGCGATCCCGGCGCTCTTGCTGTGGCTGATCGATGGTCTCGCCGTCTGCTTCCTGCTCGGCCCGATCGGCGCCCGCTTCCGCGATATCCCGCCCATCATCGCGAGCGTCATCCAGATCGCCTTCTTCGTCAGCCCGATCATCTGGAAACCGGAATTGCTGAAGGGCACCGCGCTCGAGCTGCTCTGGCTCAACCCGTTCTTCACATTGCTGGAAATCGTCCGCGGCCCGATGCTCGGCGAGACCGTCACCCTGCATGTCTGGGCCTCCGCCCTCGGCTACAGCGCCGTCCTGATCGGCCTTGCGTGGATGCTGTTTTCGCGCACCCGCGCCCGTCTGGCGTTCTGGGTCTAGATCGTGGCCAGCCTCGTCGCCCGCGGCCTGTCGGTCGATTTTCCGATCTATCACGGCAATAGCCGCAGCCTGAAGCGCCACGTCTTCGCCCGCGCCAGCGGCCGCCTGCAGAAAGACGACAAGTCCCGCATCGTCGTCAACGCGCTGCGCGACATCTCGCTCGACCTGCGCAGCGGCGACCGCCTCGGGCTGATCGGCGGCAATGGCGCGGGCAAGACGACCCTGCTCCGCACGCTGGCCGGAATCTACGAGCCCGTGCATGGCCGGATCGAGATCGAAGGCCGGGTCGGCGCGTTGCTCGATGCCAATCTCGGCATGAACTACGACCTCACGGGCCGCGAGAACATCGCGCTGCGCGGCCTCTATAACGGCTTCCGCCGCGCGCAGATCGATCAGCTCGAAGAGGATGTCGAAGCCTTCGCCGAACTCGGCGACTTCCTCGACCTGCCGATGCGCTTCTACAGCGCCGGCATGACGGTGCGCCTCGGCTTCGCGCTCGCGACGGCGATCAAGCCGGAGGTGCTCCTGATGGACGAATGGCTGCTCGCCGGCGACGCCGCGTTCATGGAGAAGGCCTCGATCCGCCTCGAGACCGTCGTCCGGCAGGCCGAGGTCCTCGTGCTTTCCTCGCACGCGCCGGGGATCATCCTGAACTGGAGCACGCGCGTGATCCGGATGGACCAGGGCCGCATCGTCGATGACGGCCCGCCGCAGGAGGTGATGGACCGGTATCTCGGCACCGTGCCGGTTCCGGCGTGACGCGATCCATCATCTTCGACACCGAGACCACCGGGCTGGACCCAGCGACCGGCGACCGGGTCATCGAGATCGCCTGCATCGAGCTGAACCGCGACCTGCCGACCGGGGCCACGTTCCACGCGCTGATCGATCCGGAGCGCGACATCCCGGAGGATGCGACCCGGGTGCACGGCTACCGGCGCAGTCACCTGCAGGGCAAGCCGCGCTTTGCCGAGATCGTCGACGCGTTCCTCGCGTTCATCGCTGATTCACCATTGATCGCGCATAATGCGCCGTTCGATTTCGGCTTCCTGAACGCCGAGTTGCGGCGCGCGGGGCGGCCGCCGCTCGATCTCTCGCGCATGATCGACACGCTGGCGCTGGCCAAGACGCGGTTCCCGGGGCTGCCCAACAGCTTGGACTCGCTGTGCCGGCGCTACGACATCGACTTGTCCGAGCGGACCAGCCACAACGCCCTGCTCGACTGCCGGCTGTTGTCGGACGTCTATGTCGAACTGACCGGCGGGCGCCAGGCGGCGCTGATGCTGTTGGACGAGAGCGGGACCGCGATGCCGGCGATCGCCTACCAGCCGGTCGCCGACCGGCGCCCGATCCTGATCGAGATCGACGCCGCGACGCTCGAGCGGCACGCCGCGTTCATCGCGCGGATCAAGGAGCCGGTCTGGCTCACTCGACCGTCGTGACCCCGCCCATGTAGGGCGCCAGCACGTCCGGCACCGCGATGGCGCCGCCCTGCTGCTGGTAGGTCTCCATCACCGCGATCAGCGCCCGCCCGAGCGCCACGCCGGAGCCGTTGAGCGTGTGCACCGGGCCGGCCACCTTGCCGTCGGCGCCGCGCATCCGGGCGTTCATCCGCCGCGCCTGGAAATCCCGCGTGTTGGAGCACGAGCTGATTTCGCGCCATGCCTTCTGACCCGGTAGCCACACTTCGAGGTCATACGTCTTGGCCGCGCCGAACCCGGTATCGCCGGCGCAGAGCAGCATCCGCCGGTAGGCGAGTCCGAGCTGCTCCAGCACCGATTCCGCGCACGCCGTCATCCGCTCGTGCTCGTCCTCGCTGCGTTCCGGATGCGTGATGCTGACCAGTTCGACCTTGCGGAACTGGTGCTGCCGCAGCATGCCGCGCGTGTCCCGCCCGGCCGAGCCGGCCTCGCTGCGGAAACAGTCCGAGAGCGCCGTCACCCGCATCGGCAGCTGCGCTTCCGGGACGATCTGGTCCATCACCAGGCAGGCCAGCGGCACCTCGCTGGTCGGGATCAGCCAGCGGCCGTCGGTGGTCTTGAACAGGTCATCGGCGAATTTGGGCAGCTTGTCGGAGCCGTAGGCGGCGGCGTCGTTGACCAGGAGGGGGACCTGGGTCTCGGTGTAGCCGTGCGCGGTGGTGTGCAGGTCGAGCATGAATTGGCCGAGCGCGCGCTCCATGCGGGCCAGCTTGCCGCGCAGGATGGTGAAGCGGCTACCGGACATGCGGGCGGCGGCCTCGAAATCCATTAGGCCGAGGGCTTCGCCGAGCTCGAAATGCTCGCGGGCGTCGTCCAGGTGGCGCGGCTCGCCGACCTGCTTGAGCACGACGTTCGCACTCTCGTCGGCGCCGTCGGGCACGGCCGGGTCGAGCCGGTTCGGCAGCACGTCGAGCATCACCTTGATGCTGGCCTCGTGCCGGGCCGCATCGGCCTCGAGCGCGCCCATGCGGTCGCGCAGCGCCGTCGCCTCCGCCTCGAGCGCCGCGCTGTCGCCGCCGGTCCGCTTGGCCTGCCCGATCTGCTTGGACAGCGCGTTCCGTTGCGCTTGCCCCTCCTGCATCGTGGTCAGCGCGGCCCGGCGCTCGCCGTCCAGCGCCAGGATCGCCTCGGCCCGCGGCGGCAGCCCGCGCCGGGCGAGATCGCGATCGAACGCGTCCGGGTCGGACCGGATCGCCCGGATGTCATGCATGGCTCAGACCTCGACCGGCTTGGGTTCCAGGACCCGCGCACACTGGATCGACACTTCGTATAAAAGGATCAGCGGCACCGCCAGCCCGGTCTGCGTGATCACATCGGGCGGGGTGATGATCGCGGCGACGATGAACATCCCGACATACGCGTAGCGGCGATACTTCTTCAGCCCGGCCGACGACACGATCCCCACCTTGGCCAGCAGGCTCAACAAGACCGGCAGCTGGAAGGCGATGCCGAACGCGAAGATCAGCTTCATCACCAGGCTCAGATATTCGGAGACCTTCGCCTCCAGCTCGATCGGCAAGCCACCTGCCCCGGTGGATGTTTCGAAGCTGAGGAAGAAGCTCCAGGCGGCCGGGAAGATGAAATAGTACGCCAGCGCCGCGCCGAGCAGGAACAGGACGGGCGTGGCGACCAGGAACGGCACGATGGCCCGCTTCTCGCTGCGGTACAGGCCGGGCGCGACGAATAGATAGACCTGGCTGGCCACGACCGGGAAGGAGATGAACGAGGCGCCGAAGAACGCCACCCGCAGGTAGGTGAAGAACGCCTCGTAGAGCTGCGTGTAGATCATGCGCCGGTTGGCGCCGCGCTGCTCGAGGATGTTGGCGAGCGGCTGGACCAGGAACGAGTAGATGTCCCGGCTGAAATAGTAGCAAAGCCCGAAGCAGAGCGCGAAAGCGACCGAGGACCACAGCAGCCGCTTTCGCAGCTCGACCAGGTGCTCGAGCAGCGGCATCGGCTTGTCGTCGATTGGATCGTTTTCGCGGTCGGCCAGGGTCTTCGCTACCATCTACAAGGGCTGATCGGCGGCGGTCAGCCGTGATCGATCGGGGTCGCCGACGCGGGCGCGAAGGCGGGCGGGATGAAGGCGGGCGGCACCGGCGCGGCACGCTCGGCCTGGGGCGCATAGCGCGGCGGCACGAAAGCCGGCGCAGCCGCGAGGGGCGGCGGCTCCGCTACCGTCACCTCGGGCAACGGCGCTGGCGCGACGTCGACGCTGCCGGACACGGCGTTGACCGCGACGTCGTGCACCGTATCGTGGGCCAGATCGTGGACCGGCACCGGCGGGGGAGGGGGCGAGAAGGTCACCGGCTCGGACAGCGTCTTGCGGATGCTGCCGTCGTCGTCGACCGCGCTGAGGATCTTGCCCTTGATGTCCATGCGGCGGAGATCGTTGAAGCTTTCCCGAACCTCGCCGAGGTTCGCCTCGCGGACCATCTCGTCGACATGGGTCTGGAACTCGCCGGCCATCTTGCGCGCCTTCTTGACCATCTGCGCGACGGCCTTGATGGCGACGGGCAGATCCTTCGGTCCGATCGCGACGAGCGCCACGATCCCGATCAGCGCAATCTCGGACCATGCGAAGTCGAACATGGCCGGCGTTCTAGCGCGCTTTGCCGCGCGACGTAAGCCGACGCGTGAGGGATGCGGACCCGGGTAGCGCGGGCGGCAAACGCTGCCTACTGTGGATTGCAACTTGCGGAGGCGAATCCTGACACTCACTCGCCGACAGCTCGCCCTGATGGCCGCCCTCGCCCTGCCTCGCGCGGCGCGTGCGCAATCCCGGCGCGAGACGCTGATCATCGGCCTCGACATGGCCGATGCCATCACCTTCGATCCGGCGCGCCTGGCCAGCTACACCAGCCCGCTCACCCTCGCGGCGGTCTACGATACGCTGGTCACCATGCGTCCGGGCCATTACGACGGCGTCGTGCCGCGCCTGGCGACGCGGTGGGAGAAGCTGCCGGACGATGGCGGCTGGCGGTTCACGCTCGACCCGGCCGCGACCTTCAGCAGCGGCAAGAGGGTGACGCCCGAGGATTGCCGCTACAGCCTGGATCGCGCCCGGGCGGTGGCCGATGGCGCCGGCCAGTTCGTCACCAACATCATCGGCGTCGCCGTCAGCGGGCCCGACTCGATCGACGTGCGGCTACGGCGGCCCGACGAGGCGCTGCTGGCGACGCTCGCCTCGCCGCAATTCGGCGTGCTCGAGAAGGCGGTGATCGAGGTGCAGGGGTCCTCGGCGACCGAATGGCTCAACCAGCGCTCGGCCGGGAGCGGCCCTTATGTCCTGTCCGGCTGGTCGCGCCGGCAGTCGGTGCAGTTGGTTGCCAGCCCGGCGCCGTGGCGGGGTCCGGCCGGGTTCCGCCGGGTCACGATCACCCATATCGCGCACCCCGTCGCGCAGCTCCGGGCGATCCAGAAGGGCGACATCGACGTGGCCTTCAACCTGATCCCCGAGCAGCTTGCGGCGCTGCAATCCGACCGGGCGGTCCGCATCGACAGCGTCCGCAGCCTGGATTTCGTCTACCTCGCGCTGACCGCCGACCCGGCGCTCAACAAGTGGCTGGCGATCGAGGCGGTGCGCCAGGCGATCGGCGCGGCGATCGACTACGAGGATCTGCTCGGCCGGCTGCTCAGCGGCAATGCCGTCCGCGCGGCGCACTTCCTGCCCATCGGCGTTCCGGGCTCGACCGAGACCGTGGCCGCCAAGGTCGGCTACCACCAGGATGTCGAGCGGGCGCGGACGCTGCTGCGCCAGGCCGGCGTGCCCGATGGGTTCGAGCTCGAGCTGAGCTACGGCGACGACGCGATCGCCGGCATCACCTATCACGCGCTGGCGCGCAAGCTGCAGACGGATCTCGGCCGGGTCGGGGTCAAGCTGAAGCTGAGCATGGTCAGCCCGCTGACGCTGCGGGACCGCTATGTCGGCGGCAAGGCGCAGGCGGTGCTGGGGTTCTGGCATGCGCCGGTGATCGAGGACCGGGTGTGGGCGGAGGCCTCGGTGGACCGGGTCGGCAAGCGCCTTGGCTGGACCGCGCCGAACGCGATCCCGCCGCTGATCGTCGATGCGGCGGCCGCCACCGACCCGGCCAAGGCGGACGCGCTCTGGGCCGATTTCCAGGCGGCCATGGTCGAGCAGGCGACGTTGATCCCGCTGTTCCAGCCGACCTATCAGGTGGCGATCCGCAACACGGTGGCGCGTTTCCCACTGACCGCCGCTGGCTGGATGGCCGACCTGGACCAGGCCAAACCCGCCGCGTCCTGATGCTCGAAGGCACACGTCCATGACCTGGTCCCCGCAGCAATACACCCGTTTCGAAGACGACCGCACCCGGCCCGTGCGTGACCTGGTCGCCGCCATCCCCAACCCGGCGCCGGCGGTGGCGGTCGATCTCGGCTGCGGGCCGGGCAACTCGACCGAGGTGCTTGCCGCGCGCTATCCCGAGGCTGCGATCACCGGTCTGGACAGCGACGCCAACATGATCGAAGCGGCCCGCAAGCGTTTGCCCGCCGTCTCGTTCGACGTTGCCGACATCGCGGACTGGCAGGGGCAGGCCGACGTGATCCTGTCCAACGCGGCGCTGCATTGGCTGCCTGACCACGCCACGCTGCTGCCCCGCCTCGTGACGCGGCTCAGCCCCGGGGGCACGATCGCGATCCAGATGCCCGACAACCTCGACGAACCGGCGTACCGGGTCATGCGCGAGGTGGCTGGCCCGGAATTGCTCGGCCGGGCAGGGGGCCAGCGCGGCAGCATGGAGACGGCGGACGGCTATTACGGCATCCTCAAGGCGGTCTGCCGCCGGGTCGACATCTGGCGGACGACGTATTTCCACGTGCTCGAGAACACGGACGCCATCGTGGAATGGTTCAAGGGCAGCGGGCTGCGCCCCTATCTGCAGGCCCTCGACGAGCCCGGCCGGGCCGATTTCCTCGCCCGCTACCGCACTGGAATCGCGGCCAGCTACCCCACCCAGCCGGATGGCACCGCGCTGCTGCCGTTCCCCCGGCTGTTCCTCGTCGCCACCCGCTAACTCGTTGCAATCGCAAGGCATTATCAACAACTATCGCTTGACGTTCGCGGCGCCGAGGCCAAGGTTCGTGGCATGCGCGCTTTCAGCAGTCTCTCCGAACGCGAAATACTCGCCCTGGCCATCAGCTCCGAAGAAGAGGACGGCCGCATCTACGCCGACTTCGCCGAGAGCCTGCGGGAGGATTATCCGGACAGCGCCCGCGTGTTCGACGACATGGCCGAGGAGGAGAGCGATCATCGCCGCATGCTGATCGACTCCTATGTCGAGCGGTTCGGCAACCATATCCCGCTGGTGCGCCGCCAGGACGTGCGCGGGGCGGTCGAGCGCAAATCGGTGTGGCAGGTGCGCCAGCAGGGGATCGACGCGATGCGCCGCCACGCCCGGCAGATGGAGGTCGATGCCGGCCGCTTCTATGCCGAGGCCGCCGGCCGGACCAGCGATGCCGGGATCCGCAAGCTGCTCGGCGACCTCGCCACGGCCGAGATGGAGCATCAGCGGGCCGCCGACAGCATCTCGGCCAAGCGGCTGCCCGGCGAGACCCTAGCGCAAGAGGACGAGAGCGCGCGCCGGCGGTTCGTGCTGCAGGTGATCCAGCCCGGCCTGGTAGGGCTGATGGACGGCTCCGTGTCGACGCTCGCGCCGGTGTTCGCGGCCGCGTTCGCCACCCAGGACAGCCATGACGCGTTCCTGGTCGGCATCGCCGCCTCCGTGGGCGCCGGCATCTCGATGGGGTTCGCCGAGGCGCTGGCCGATGACGGCAAGCTGTCGGGCCGCGGCACGCCGCTCCTGCGCGGCGTCGTCTGCGGGCTGATGACGGTCGCCGGCGGGATCGGCCACACGCTGCCCTATCTGATCTCCGATTTCTGGACTGCGACGATCTTGGCGGGGGTCGTCGTGGTGATCGAATTGCTCGCGATCGCCTACATCCAGTTCCGTTACATGCAGACGCCGCCGCTCGCGGCTGCGGCCAAGGTGATGCTCGGCGGGGCGCTGGTGCTGGCGGCGGGGATCTTGATCGGCAAGGGGTAGGCAAACGCGTCAATCGTCACCCCCGGGCTTGACCCGGGGGCCCATGGTGCCCCGAGCGCGCGCTTGATGGCCTGGACCCCCGGGTCAAGCCCGGGGGTGACGATGCGCCTGGGGGTGAGGCGCGCTGGCCCCTTCTCCCTCTTCCTCCGGGAGAGGGCTAAAAGTCACCCCGTCCGGAACGGGTCGGTTAGCCGCAGGTGCTCGTCGAGCGCGAAGCGGTCGGTCATGCCGGCGATGTAGTCGGCCACCACGCGGGCCGCCCGGGCGTCGGAGACGGGCCCGGCCATCGTGCGCCATCCGTCCGGCAAGAGGCTTGGGTCGCCGTGCAGCAGGGCGAACAACTCCTCGGTCACCCGGCGCGCCTTGGCGGTCATGCGGTTGACCCGCCAGTGTCGGTACATCCGCGCGCGCAGGAATTCCTTGATCGCCCGGTTCGCATCGGCCATCGCCGGGCTGAACCCGATGACCGGACCGGCGGCGGCGCGGATGGCATCCGCGTTGGCCGGGCCGAGTGCTGCGATCCGCCGTCGGCTCTCCTCGATCAGGTCCTTGGCCATCTCGTTGATGACCCGGCGGATCGTTTCGTGCCGCAACCGCTCCGGCGCCAGGTCCAGGCTCGCCCGCGTCGCCTGCCGCAGCGCCGGCCCGACCACGGGCAAATGCTCGATGTCCCCGGTCGTGAACAACCCGGCCCGCAGCCCGTCGTCCAGGTCGTGGCTGTGATAGGCCACGTCGTCGGCCACCGCCGCCACCTGCGCCTCGGCTGAGGGCCACGTCACCAGGTCGAGCGGATGCATCGCGTCGTAGTCGGCGATGTAGCCCGGCGCCGCCTCGACCGGCCCGTTATGCTTGGCCAACCCCTCCAGCGTCTCCCAGGTCAGGTTCAACCCGTCGAACGCGGCGTAGCGGCTCTCCAGCTTCGTGACGATCTTCAGGCTCTGCCCGTTATGGTCGAAGCCGCCGAACGGGCGCATCCGCAGGTCCAGCGCATCCTCGCCGGCATGGCCGAACGGCGTGTGGCCCAGATCGTGCGCCAGCGACAACGCCTCCGTCAGGTCCTCGTCGAGCCGCAGCTCGCGAGCCACGGAGCGGGCGATCTGCGCCACCTCGATGCTGTGCGTGAGCCGGGTGCGATAGTAGTCGCCCTCGTGGTTGACGAAGACCTGGGTCTTGTATTGCAGCGCCCGGAACGCCGAGCTGTGGATGACCCGGTCGCGGTCGCGTTGCCATGGGCTGCGGCCCTCGGCGTCCGGCTCGGGATACAGGCGGCCGCGGGACGTTTCGGCCCGGACGGCATACGGAGCGACATCAGGCATCGCACCTTCAATAAGCGCCCGCGAAACGCTATGTAAGGGATATGAGCGAGACCGTCCTAGCCGCCCCCTTCTCGGTAACCGATCGCGCCGCTGCCCGCGTCGCCGAGATCGCCCAATCGCAACAGGACGCCGCGCTGCGCGTGTCGGTGCTCGCGGGCGGCTGTAGCGGCTTCCAATACAAGTTCGAGCTCGACGGCGCGCTGCAGGCGGACGACCTCGTCATCCAGGCCGGTCCGGCGCGCGTGGTGGTCGACCCGGTCAGCATGGACCTGCTCGCCGGGTCGCAGCTCGACTATGCCGACGAGCTGATGGGCGCGTATTTCAAGATCCAGAATCCGAACGCCACGTCGTCCTGCGGCTGCGGCACGAGCTTTTCCATCGATTGAGGTCGGATATGCCGAATGCGTTGATCCTCGGGGCCTCGCGTGGTCTCGGGCTGGGCTTGGCCCGCGAGCTGGTGGCGCGCGGCTGGAAGGTGACGGGGACCGTGCGGAAGGAGGCCGATCGGGCGGGGGTGGAGGCGGTCGGCGCCGGGTCGGCGATCGCGGACATCACGGACCCGGCGAGCATCGCCGCGCTGGAGACGGGTGATCTGGACCTGCTGTTCGTCAATGCGGGGATTTCCGAGCCGGACGGTTTCGAGTCGATCGATGCGGACGGGATCGGGCACCTGTTCATGACGAATGCGGTCGCACCGGTGCGGGCGGCGCTGTCGTTGCTGCATGCGGTCAAGCCCGATGGGATGGTGGCGTTCATGAGCAGCCGGATGGGTAGCGTCGCGCTGACGTCGCAGGACAACAAGGCGATGTATCGCGCCAGCAAGGCGGCGCTGAACTCGTTGACGCGTGGGAAGATCGCCAGCTTCGGGGGCCGGCCGGTGCTGTCGTTCCATCCTGGCTGGGTCGAGACGGATATGGGCGGCAAGGGCGCCGACCTGGACGTCGCCACCAGCGTGACCGGCATCGCCGACGTGATCGAGGAGCACCGCAACGTGCCGGGCTCGGCGTTCGTCGATTACAGTGGGGCGACGCTGGCCTGGTGAACGCGTAAGGATTTGACAATTGCGAGGTCGAGGAGAGGTTATGTTGCCGAGATCGGGCCGAGCTTGACATAATCTCCGAGTAGCCCTGTAAATCCACGACGATGGCCGCTCCGCTCATCGGCCGCGCCGTGCGCCGCCTTCGGACCGAACAAGCTCTCACGCAACAGGGGTTGGCGGCCAAGCTCGGCATTTCCGCCAGCTACCTCAACCTGATCGAGCACGAGCAGCGGCCGGTCACAGCGGCGCTGCTGATCAAGCTCGCCGAGACCCTCAATGTCGATCTGGCGTCGCTGTCCGGTAGCCAGGAGCGGCAGCTGGAGGCCGGGCTGCGCGAGGTGTTTGCCGACCCGCTGCTCGATCAACAGGTGGACGGACGCGACCTCGCCGCGCTCGCTTCCGACAGCCCGGCCGCCGCGCGCGGCATCCTCGCGCTTTACCGCGCCTGGCGGGTCGCGCGCGAGGAGAGCAGCGGGATCGCGCTGCCGTCCGGCCGCCGCCTGCTGATGCCGAACGAGGAGGCGCGCGACGCGATCCACGAGCGGGCCAACCATTTCGCGGACCTCGAGGCCGCCGCCGAAGCGATCGCGACCACGCTGCCGACCGGCCCGTCGGACCGCGATTACGCCATCATCGAGCGGCTGCGGCGCTCGCACGGGCTGCACATCCAGGTCGGCCCGCTCGAAGGCGCGCTTCGGCGATACGAGCCGAGCACGCGCCGCTTTGCCCTGTCCGAGCAGCTCCCGCGCGAGAGCCAGGCGTTCCATCTAGCGTTCCAACTCGTGCTGCTGGAGGCGCGGGACGCCATCGAGGCGCAGATCGCGGCCATCGCGCCGAGTTCGACCGAAGCGGCGTCGCTGATCCGGCTGGCGTTGTTGAACTACACGGCGGCGGCGGTGCTGCTGCCGTACGACGCATTCCGCGAGGCCGCCGCCGTGCTCCGGCACGACGTCCAGGGGCTGGAGGCGCGGTTCGGGGCCAGCTACGAGCAGGTCTGCCAGCGGTTGTCGTCGCTGCAGCGGAGCGGCGCGCGGGGGGTGCCGTTCTTCTTTCTCCGGGTGGACCCGGCCGGCAACGTCAGCAAGCGCTTCTCGGCCGCCGGGTTCCCGTTCGCGCGGTTCGGCGGGTCGTGCCCGCGTTGGGTGGTGCATGGCGCGTTCGGGCAGCCGGGCCGCATCCATGTCCAGGTGGCGCAGCTGCCGGACGGGGCGACGTTTCTGTGCTTCGCCCGCTCCGTGACCGGACGCGCCGCGCACTGGGGCGAGCCGCCGCCGACCCATGTGATCGCGATGGGGTGCGACATCGGCCACGCGGGATCGCTGGTGTATGCGGACGGGATCGATCTGGAGCGGGCGGCGGTTGGCATCGGCCTGTCGTGCCGCCTGTGCGACCGGGAGGGCTGCCGCAGCCGGGCCTTCCCGCCGCTGGAACACCGCCTCGTGCTCGACCCGGCGCTCGGCAGCGCCAGCCCCTATCGTTTCGAGCCGAAACCATCGTCACGAGGACCGACCCCGCATGGATAGCCTGAGCAACAGAGTCGCGATCGTGACGGGGGCCGGAAGCGTGGGGCCGGGCTGGGGCAACGGCAAGGCGACGGCGGTGCTGCTGGCGCGCGAGGGGGCGTCGGTGTTCCTGCTCGACATCGTCGAGGAGGCGGTGCGCGAGACGGCGCAGATCATCCGCGAGGAGCGCGGGATCTGCGAGATGGCGGTAATCGACATGCTGGTGGCGGACGAGGTGGAGGGCGCGGTCCAGGCCTGCCTCGACCGGTTCGGGCGGCTCGACATCCTGGTCAACAACGTCGGCGGGTCGCACCCGGGATCGGCGGTGGACATGAGCGAGGAGGTCTGGGACCAGCAGATCGACTTCAATCTGAAGACGGCATTCCTGGGGTGTAAATACGCGCTGCCGCCGATGCTGGCGCAGCGGTCGGGCGCGATCGTCAATCTCTCGTCGGTGGCCGGGATGCGGGTTCTCGCGGGCCGCTCGCACGTCGCCTATACGGCGAGCAAGGCCGGGATCGTCGCGTTCTCGAAATCGGTGGCGTTGACGCATGCCAAGGACGGGATCCGCTGCAACACGGTGGTGCCCGGGCTGATGCACACGCCGCTCGTCGAGACGCGGCTGCTCAAGCAGCTCGGCGCCAACGATGCGGCAGCGCTCATCGAGAGCCGCAATGCGCAGGTACCGATGGGGAGGATGGGCGACGCGTGGGACATCGCCCACGCGGTGCGGTTCCTGGTGTCGGACGAGGCTCGCTACATCACTGCGACGGAGATCGTGGTCGACGGCGGCCTGACGTCGGCCGGGCCGGGCTAGCGGGCGGCCATCTCCATCGTATGCGCCTGCGGGGCGACGCCGAGGTCGTGCTGGTAGACGCGCCCGGCGATCAGCAGCAGCGCGACCGACCAGAACATGGCGACTGCGACAGTGCGCGCGCGAGGGGTTGCACGGAGGCGGCTGCTACCACCGACCGCCGGGTCGCCGAACGCATCGTAATCGGGGGTTTGTGAGGCCGTATCCATGACGCTGAATGTCGTCCGTGCGGCATCGAGGATCAATGAACGGGATTTCTGAACTTCCGGCTCGAAAGAGAGATCGCTTCTCTGCGGGCCGACGTCGGTGGAAGTTTACTCTCGGGGGCGGGAATGGTGCCCAGGGGCGGAGTCGAACCACCGACACTGCGATTTTCAGTCGCATGCTCTACCAGCTGAGCTACCTGGGCGCCGGTGAGAGCGGGGTGATTAGCCCGGGGCGGCGGGGAGTTCAACCCTCCTCGTCAACGCTCGGGCAAATCGCTGCCCGGCGGGTCCTCGTCCAGCTCCGGCGGGGGGCCGGGGATGGCGTAGGCGCCGTTGAACCAGCGGCCGAGATCGACGTCGGCGCAGCGCGGCGAGCAGAACGGGCGGTAGCGGGCGATCTCCGCCGGACGATTGCAGATGGGGCAGGGTTTGCTCAATTGGGTCTCTCGATCCGCCAGGCGCAGGAGGGGAGGGCCGGGTCGGATTTCGGTATCAAGGGACGCCCGGTGCGTCCCGCAAGGTCTGTCAGGGCCGCAGAGTCGTGCGCGAGGGCGGCGGCGACGTCGGGGGCGCAGGTCAGGCCAAGGGCGCGATAGGGCGCGGCCCTGGACTCGCGGTCGATGCTCCGGAGCGCGGCGAGGCCGGCGGCGTGGGGGCCGGCCAGCAGTTCGTGCACCGGCGGGCGCACGCGGCGGCGGACGATCTCGGCCAGGCCGAGCGCGGTGAAGCCGAGCAACCGCGGTTGCAGTGGATCGGTCGCGAGCGCGGCGGCGAGGGCCGGGGCGAGCTTGGGGCGGCGTTTGAGGCCGAGGCCGGCGGGGTCGATGAAGATGGCGCCGGAGAGGTTGCGCAGGCGGATCTGGCGGGCGAGCGCGGGGAGGGCGGCGAGGTTGGCGGCCATTTGTGCGGAGGCCTTGGCCTGGCGGGAGGCGGTGGCGGCGGCCATGTCGAGATCGATCGCGACCAAAGCGGGGGTCGGGTGGATGCTGGCGCGCATGCCGGCGGGGAGATCGATTTCGCGCTCTGCCAGGGCCGCGATCTCGTCGGCCAGGGCGGGCGGGAAGTCCGCGTGGATCGGCGTGAGGCCGGGATGGGCGGCGAGGATGTCGTCGAGCGGGCTCGGGCCGCGGCTGACCAGGCCGGGGTCGCCCGGCGCGGGCGGTGCGGCGCCGAGGCGGGGGCCTTTGCCGCCCTGGCCGGCGCGGACGATGCGGACGGTCAGCAGCGCGCCCTGGACGGCGCCGGCAGCGCCCTCGCTGTCGGGCAGGAAGCCGTCGCCGCCGGGCAGGGCCACGAACGCCCCGGCCATCGCCGGCACGTGCGCCACGACCCGGCCCCGGTAGACGTCGCCGACACCGTCGGGCCGGCCCGGCCGCCACATCGCGAAATCCTGCAGCGTGTCCCCGTCGAGCACCGCCACGCGGAACTCGCCGGGACTGGACTCGACCAGGATGCGGATCACGGCACGGGGTAGCCGCGCCCGCGCAGCACCTGCGCCGTCTCGAACAGCGGCAGGCCGACGACACCCGAGTAGCTGCCCGAGAGCAGCCGCGTGAAGCCGGCGGCGCGGCCCTGGATGGCGTACCCGCCCGCCTTGCCGACGCCCTCGCCGCAGGCGGCATAGGCGTCGAGTCGGTCGCTTGTCAGCCGGGCGAAAGCGACGGCGGTGGCGCAGATTCGCGCGGAGCGGCCGCCGTCGGGGCCGACCAGCACGAGCGCGGTGAGCACCTGGTGGCGGCGGCCGGACAGCAGCGCGAGGCAGCGGTGCACGCTGGCGGCGTCCTCCGCCTTGGGCAGGATGCGGCGGCCGAGCGCCACGACGGTATCGGCGGCCAGCACGAAGCACCCCGGCGCGGCGGCGGCTTCGGCCTTCTCGCCCGCCATGCGCTGCGCGTAGAGGCGCGGCGTCTCGGCCGGGCGGGGTGTCTCATCGATGTCGGTGGCCACGACGCGGTCGGGCACGACGCCGATCTGCGCGAGGAGCGATAGACGCCGAGGGCTGGCCGACGCGAGGACGAGCGGCGCGCGCTCCGGCCGATCGTCTACTTGAAGCGGAACGTGATCCGTCCCTTGGACAAGTCGTATGGCGTCATTTCGACGTTGACGCGGTCGCCGGCCAGCACGCGGATGCGGTTCTTGCGCATCTTGCCGGAGGTATGGGCGAGGATGCTGTGTTCGTTGTCGAGCTTCACGCGGAACATGGCATTGGGCAGCAGCTCCATGACGGTGCCGCTGAATTCGATCATGTCTTCTTTAGACATTAGGTTCCTTTATCTTGCATTCAGCTGTCCTGGTTACAGGTGGCCGGAACATGAGCACGGGATTGGTTTCGGTCAAGGATGCAACAGCCGGTGGCTGATACTACGCGCATGCGCAGTCAAGCCCTCGGCTTCGGCTAGGGCGACGGCGGCCGGGCCGACACGGGCCAGGGCGGCCGGGTCGCATTCGACCCAGGTGGTGCGCTTGAGGAAGTCGAACACCGAGAGGCCGGAGGCGAAGCGGGCGGTGCGGCCGGTGGGGAGCACGTGGTTCGGACCCGCGATGTAGTCGCCCACCGCTTCCGGACAGGCATGGCCGAGGAAGGCGGCGCCCGCGTGCCGGATACTGGCAAAGAGCGCGCGCGGATTGGCGACCATGAGTTGCAGGTGCTCGGGAGCGAGCTCGTTGACGAGGTCGGTCGCTTCCTTCCAATCACGCACGACGATGATGCAACCGTGGTCCCGCCAGCTCGCACCTGCGATGGCGGCGCGCGGGAGGGTGTGCAGCACCTGCGCGACCGCAAACGCGACGGCATCGGCCAGCAAGGGATCATCGGTGATCAGAATGCTCTGCGCGCTCTCGTCGTGCTCGGCCTGCGCCATCAGGTCCATGGCGACGTCGTCCGGGTCCTGCGCGCCATCGGCTATCACGACGACTTCGGACGGGCCGGCGATGCTGTCGATGCCGACGCGGCCGAACACCTGGCGCTTGGCCTCGGCGACGTAGGCGTTGCCGGGGCCGACGATGCGGTCGACGGGAGCGATGGTGGCGGTGCCGTAGGCCATCGCGGCGACGGCTTGGGCGCCGCCGACGCGATAGATCTCCGAGACGCCGGCGCGCTGAGCGGCGGCGAGGACGAGCGGCTCGAGATGGCCGCCGGGGCAGGGGACGCACATGGCGATCCGCCCGACGCCGGCGACGCGGGCGGGGAGCGCGTTCATCAGGACGGAGGACGGGTAGGCCGCCTTGCCGCCGGGGACATAGAGCCCGACCGCGTCGAGCGGAGACCAGCGCATGCCGAGGCACAACCCGGCCTCGTCGGTCTGTTCGAGGTCGGCCGGCATCTGGGCGCGGTGGAACGCCTCGATCCTGGTGGCCGCCAGGTCGAGCGCCTCGAGCAGCGGGGCGGGGACGGACGCTGTGGCCGCCGCGATCTCGTCCGGCGTCACCCGCATGGTGGCGGCGGTGAGGTCGAGATGGTCGAAGCGGGTGGTGTAGTCGATCAAGGCTTCGTCGCCGCGGGCGCGGACGTCGGCAATGATGGCGGTGACGGGCGCGTCGACGCGGGTGGTGGTGTCGCGGCCGTCGGCGACCAAGGCGCGGAAGGCCTCGGCGAACGATGCGTCAGTGGTGACGAGGCGCTTCATTGTGAAAGACCCTCACCCAACCCTCTCCCGGAGGGAGAGGGCATTTGTCTCCCTCTCCCTCCGGGAGAGGGCCGGGGTGAGGGTGCGCAAAGCATCAACCGAGCGCCCGCCGGAAGCGGGCGATCAGGGCGCCGACCGCCTCGGGCCGGGTCTTGAGCGCGGTGCGGTTGACGATGAGGCGGCTGGTGACCTGGGCGATCACCTCGGTCTCCTTGAGGCCGTTCGCCTTCAGGGTGCTGCCGGTCTGGACGAGGTCGACGATCAGGCGGGAGAGGCCCAGGCCCGGGGCCAGCTCCATGGCGCCGTTGAGGTGGACGATCTCGGCCTGGATGCCGCGGGCGGCGTAATGCTTGCGAGCGATGTTGGGGTATTTGGTGGCGACGCGCACGCGAGACCAGGTGGCCGGGTCGTCGAGCCCGGCGGTTTCGACCGGTTCGGCGACACTGACGCGGCAGCCGCCGATGCCGAGGTCGAGCGGGGCGTAGATCTCGGGGTAGTCGAACTCCATCAACACGTCGGCGCCGCAGATGCCGACATGGGCGGCGCCGAAGGCGACGAAGGTGGCGACGTCGAAGGGGCGGACGCGGACGACGTCGAGGGCCGGGTCGTCGGTGGGGAAGCGGAGGCGGCGGCTGTCCTCGTCGCGCAGGTCCGGCGCCGGCACGATCCCGGCGCGGTCGAGCAGCGGGCCGCACTCCCCGAGGATGCGGCCCTTCGGCAGAGCGAGGATGAGCGGGGTGTCGATCTCCGGCGCCAACGCGGCGGCCGAAAAGGGGGCAGTCATACGATGTCTCAAGTGACGATGGAGGCGGGCACTAGCATTGATTGCCGGGGCGCGGGAAGCGGCGCGGCCTCATTGCTGCCCTCTCCGCCCGTCATCGCGGTCTGCTCGGCAAGCTTGCACTAATAAAGATATCCTTATATCACGCGGCACCCTCCAGGAGCTGCCCGATGCCCGACGTCAACGTTGCCCAAGACGACTTCAAGGTCCGCGACATCAACCTTGCCGACTGGGGCCGCAAGGAGATACGCATGGCCGAGGACGAGATGCCCGGCCTGATGGCGCTGCGCGCCGAATACGGCGCCAGCCAGCCACTCAAGGGCGCCAACATCGTCGGCTCGCTGCACATGACGATCCAGACCGCCGTGCTGATCGAGACGCTCATCGCGCTCGGCGCCACCATCCGCTGGTCGTCGTGCAACATCTTCTCGACCCAGGACCACGCCGCGGCCGCGATCGCCGCCGCCGGCATCCCGGTGTTCGCCTGGAAGGGCATGAACGAGGAGGAGTTCTGGTGGGCGATCGACCAGACCATCCGTGGACCCGCGCTTCCAGGACAATCGGGCGGCTGGGTGCCGAACATGATCCTCGATGACGGCGGCGACCTGACCAAGGTGATCCACGAGAAGAACCCGGAGCTGCTCGCCGGCATCAAGGGCCTGTCGGAAGAGACCACCACCGGCGTGCATCGCCTGTGGGAGATGGCCAAGTCCGGCGCGTTGAAGGTGCCCGCCATCAACGTCAACGACAGCGTCACCAAGTCCAAGTTCGACAACCTGTATGGCTGCAAAGAGAGCCTGGTCGACGCCATCCGCCGCGGCACCGACGTCATGATGGCCGGCAAGGTCGCCTGCGTGGCCGGCTACGGCGACGTCGGCAAGGGCTCGGCCGCCAGCCTCAAGAACGGCGGCTGCCGCGTGCTGGTCACCGAAGTCGACCCGATCTGCGCGCTGCAGGCGGCGATGGAGGGCTACGAGGTCGTCACCATGGAAGACGCCGCTCCGCGCGCCGACATCTTCGTGACCGCGACCGGCAATATCGACGTCATCACGCTCGACCATATGCGGCAGATGAAGAACCGCGCCATCGTCTGCAACATCGGCCACTTCGACAGCGAGATCCAGATCGAGTCGCTGCGCAACATGAAGTGGGAGAACGTCAAGCCGCAGGTCGACGAGGTCGTCTTCCCGGACAACAAGCGCCTGATCGTCCTCAGCGAAGGCCGCCTGGTGAACCTCGGCAACGCCACCGGTCACCCGAGCTTCGTGATGTCGGCCAGCTTCACCAACCAGGTGCTGGCGCAGATCGAGCTATGGACCGCCAAGCCCGGCACCTACAAGAACGAGGTCTACACGCTGCCGAAACACCTCGACGAGAAGGTCGCGGCCCTGCACCTCGAGAAGGTCGGCGCCAAGCTGACCAAGCTCTCGGGCGCCCAGGCCGAATACATCGGCGTCACGCCGGCCGGCCCGTTCAAGCACGAACAATACCGCTACTGAACCACTCGATCATCTCGGCGGACGATTTCGGTCTGTCCGTCGAGGTCAACGAGGCCATCGAGCAGGCGCATCGCCGGGGTATCCTGACGACCGCAAGCCTGATGGTCGCGGGTCCCGCTGCGGCCGACGCGATCCGCCGCGCCCGCGCCCTGCCGGGGCTCGGGGTGGGCCTGCATCTCGTCGTCGTCGAAGGCGACTCGGCGCTGCCGGGATCGGCCCCGTTCGGCAGCGACCAACTCAGGCTCGGCCTCGACTACTTCTTCAGCCGAAGCGGCCGCCAGCGCCTGGCGGCCGAGGTCGACGCGCAATATCGCGCGTTCGCGTCCACCGGGCTGCGGCTCGACCACGCCAATGCGCACAAACACATGCACGTCCACCCCACGGTCGCCCGCTGCTTGATCGAGACCGGGCTGCCGTTTGGATTAGGCGCCGTGCGTATTCCGGCGGAGCCGCCAGCCTTGATGCGCGCCTGCGGCGTGCCGCAAGGCCCGGCAGCTTTAGCCCTCTATCGATGGACCGGTGTGTTGCGCCGCATGGCCCGGCGCGCGCGTCTCGTCACCAACGATTGGGTCCTTGGCCTCGCCTGGAGCGGCCACATGACGGCTGACCGGCTGCTCCGCGCGGCGCCGATGCGGCCGGCGGGCCTGGGCGAGATCTACTTCCACCCCGCAACGACACAAAACGCGCTGCTCCGGCGGCTCATGCCCGGCTACGACCCAGCCGGCGAAATGGCCGCATTGCTCGACCCGGCCGTTCGCGCCGCTCTCGGTCCCGGCCGACGCTGGCCTAGCGAGCTCCGCTAACCGCGGTCGTGCCCGTCAATGGCAATCGCGGACTGTGCGCGAGCCCCTGGTGTCGCAACGCGGTCCAGCCGAGCAACAGAGCCAAGATAATCAGTGCAGTGCGAACAAAGGCCATCAACCAACAACCCCAACCCGGACGGCGTTCCTGCGCCGTTGACGAGTGTATGCGCCAAATGTGTGAAGAAACTGTGACCAAGGTCACGTGAAATAACGCAAACCTGGATCGCTTCGGCCGCATGCGTGGCGCGCGACACGCGCTGCTCCCACAGCCATGGGGCTGGCGCGGGGTGGTGCTGCTGGAGGGGATTGAACTCTCGACCTCTCCCTTACCAAGGGAGTGCTCTACCACTGAGCTACAGCAGCGCCGGTAGCGGAAGTGGCGGTTCTATAGGGGTTCGCCACCCCCAGTGCAACCGTGCGGCTGGCCTCAGCCCGATTTCTTCGCCCGGTGCTTGCCCGCCGGCGGCAGCGCGTCGTCGGGCGATTTGCGGCCGAACACCTCCAGCCGCAGCGACACGACCTGGAAGCCCAGTTGCTCGGCCACCGCGCGCACCAGACGCTCGTGCTCGGCGCTGCGGAATTCGACCACCTTGCCCGATTCGACGTCGATCAGGTGGTAATGCGGCGTCTGGTCCACCGGCTCGTAGCGCGCCCGCCCGCTGCCGAAATCGCGGCGCTGCAGGATGCCCTTCTCCTCGAACAACCGCACCGTGCGATACACCGTCGCGATCGAGATGCGGTCGTCCAGCACCGAGGCGCGCCGATACAACTCCTCGACGTCGGGGTGGTCGTCCGCCTCGGACAGCACCCGCGCGATCGTGCGCCGCTGCCCCGTCATCTTCAGGCCGCGCTCCTGGCATAGCCGCTCGATGCCGTCAGCGCGGCCGCTCTCCGCCTGCTCCCCGCCGTCGCTCTCGCGCTGTCGCATGACCGGTCCGTCCATCGTGACACACGATGTGCGTGGATGTGCGCCCAGAAGCAAGCCCGCAGGCGCGCCGGGGCCGTTACGCCATGCCGAGGCGGTATCCGACCCCGGGCTCGTTCAGCAGCAGCGTCGGCGCCGCCGGGTTGGGCTCGAGCTTCAGCCGCAAGCCCCGCATCGCCACCCGCAGGTATTCGACATCGGTCAGGTGGCCCTCCCCCCACACCGCGCGCAGCAGATGCGCATGCGTCGTGACCCGGCCCGGGAACCGGGCCAACTCCGCCAACACCGAATACTCCTTGCGCGTCAGCTTGACCTCGACCCCGTCCCGCAGCACCCGGCGTGCCAGCACATCGATCGCCATCGGCCCGACCACCACGACGTCGCTTCCCCGCGTCGCCAGCGAACGATGCCGCAGGCCGGCGCGGATCCGGGCCAGCAATTCCTCCGTGTCGAACGGCTTGGTGATGTAGTCGTCCGCGCCCAGATCGAGCGCGGCCACCTTCTCCGCCGTCGCGTCGCGCGCCGTCAGCACCACGACCGCCCGGTCCATCGCCTTGATCAGCGGGATCAGCTCCAACCCGTCCCGATCCGGCAAGCCGAGGTCGAGCAGCACCAACTCGCACCCCTCCCGCCGCGCCTCCAGCAGCCCGGTCGCCGCATCCGCCGCCTCGGTCACGCTATGCCCCGCCCGCGCCACCGCACCGCGGACCAGCCGCCTGATTGCCGCCTCGTCGTCGACGATCAAGATACGCCCGCTCACGAATCGTCCTCCCCCAGCGGCGTGCGCACCAGCGCCGACGGCCAGCCAATGGTGAACGCCGCGCCGCCCTCGGGCCGGTTGGCCGCACTCACGGTGAGCGACATCGCATCGGCAAACCCCTTCACGATGGCCAAGCCCAATCCAGTGCCCCCGCTCCGATCGTCGCCGGCGAACCGGGCGAACCGGCCGAACACGGCGGCCTCGTCCCCGCTCGGCAGCCCCGGTCCCTCGTCCAGTACGGTGAGCACCACCCCCTCCGGCCTGGCGCTCGCCCGCACGGTCACCGCCGTCCCGGCCGGCGAGAACTTGGCGGCGTTGCCCAGCAGGTTGACGAACATGTGGTTGAGCATGCGGGGGTCCGCCTCCACCAGCGGCAAATCCGGCGGCACATCGAGCACCATCCGATGCCGCGCCAGCTCGGCTCCCATATCATGGACCGCGGCCGCCACCGCATCCGTCAGATCGGTCGCCTCGCGGCGGACGATCAATGCTCCGGCCTCGATCCGCGTCATCTCGACCAAATCGTCGAACACCCGCCGCAGCCGCCGCGCCTCGCTTTTCAGCGTCGCCGTGGTCGCCGAGGCGCCGTGTTCGGCCGCCAGCGTATCGGCCGCCGCCACGATCGCCGTCAGCGGCGTCTTGAGGTCGTGCCCGATCGACGACAGCAGCGTGGCCCGTAGGTCGTCGCGCTGCTTGAGCGCGCTGACCTCGCGGGCGTCCGCCTCCAGCCGGAGCCGTTCATGCGCCAGCGCGGCCTGGCCGAGCAGGGTGGTGAACAGGATCTGCTTGGCGGCAGGGACCGGGTCGCCGCCGTCCTTGCGCGCCAGGCCGAGCACCCCGAGCACGCCGATCGCGGTCTGGATCGGGTGGAACTGCCAATACGACGATGCCAGCGTGCCGCTCTCGTGCCCGGTCACCTCGCCCCGCTCGAACGCCCATTCCGCCGCGGTCCCGTCGATCAGGCCCAGCGACGGATTGGGCGGGTCGGCCCCGATCACCACCACCTGCCCGTCATGGCGCGCCAGCAGCACCGTCGCGACGTCGAGCAACGCCGACACCGCCTCGCACACCGCCGCCGCCGTCCCCGCTTCTTCCGACACCGCCGCCAGCCGCTGCCCGAACCCGGCGATGGCGGCGTTCTCGGCGGCCGCCCGCACCCCGATCGTGGCTTCCCGCTTCAACCGCCCGGCCAACTGGCTGACCGCGACCGCCACCGCCGTCAGCACGGCGAGGGTCACGATGTTCTGCGGGTCGGTGATCGTGAAATTGTAGAGCGGCGGCAGGAAGAAGAAGTTGTAGGCCAGCGCCGCCGCGACACTCGCCGCCAGCGACGCGCGCAGGCCGAGCAACGTGGCGCTGGCGACGACCGGCAACAGATACAGCAGGTCGATCGAATTCAGCCCGAACACCGGCTGCACGATCTTTGCCACCCCGGTCGTCGCCCCGACCAGCAGCACGGCCAGGACGATCCCCTGCGTCGGTGCCGGCCGGGGAGTCCGCTTCAACCCCGCTTCGCTGCCCGGCTCGCCGGCGATCGGCACCACATGCACCGCCACCCCGTCGAGCGAGCGCACCAGCCGGTCCACCACCGAGGCATGCCGCCGCTCGAACCACCAGCTCCGGCGCGACTTGCCGATCACCACCGCCGTCGCCCGGCTCTCGCCGACATGCGAGCGGATGCCCTCGGCCACCGATCGCGCCGGCACCGTCGTGATCGTGGCGCCCAGCCCGCTGGCCAGCTTGAGGGCGTTGGCGATGCGGATCCGCGCCGCCGGCGGCAGCGTCGCGCTGCGCGGCGTCTCCACGCTGATCGCGGTCCATGGCGCATGCAGCGCGTCGGCCAGCCGCTTGGCGGCACGGATGATGCCGTCCGCGCCGGGCTGGTCGCCGACGGCGACGACCAGCCGGTCGCCCGCCGCCCAGTTGCCGGGCTCGCCTGCCGTCTCGACCTGGTCGAGCAGTTCGCGGTCGACCGCCTGCGCCGCCCGCCGCAAGGCCAGCTCGCGCAGCGCGGAGAGGTTCGATTTGGAGAAGAAATTGCCCAGCGCCCGGGTGGCTTCGTGAGCGTGATAGACCTTGCCGGTTTTGAGCCGTTCGATGAGTTCGTCCGGCGGTAGGTCGACGATCTCGATTTCCGCGTCGTCGACCACCGCGTCCGGCACCGTCTCGCGGACCCGCACCCGGGTGAACCCGGCCACCACGTCGTTCAGGCTCTCCAGATGCTGGATGTTCAACGTGCTCAGCACGTCGATGCCCGCGTCGCGGAGTTCCTCGATGTCCTGCCAGCGCTTGGTATGGCGGCTGCCGGGCGCGTTGGTGTGGGCGAACTCGTCCATCAGCGCCACCTGCGGCCGCCGCGCCAGCATCGCGTCCAGGTCGAACTCGGACAAGCTATGCGGCCCGTGCGCGACCAATTTGCGCGGCAGCACCTCCAGCGGTGCCAGCAGCGCCTCCGTTTCCGCGCGGCCGTGGGTCTCGATCACGCCGGCCACGACGTCGACGCCGCGGCGGAGGAGCTCGGCTCCCTCGCGCAGCATCTCGAACGTCTTGCCGACCCCCGGCGCGGCGCCGAGGAAGATCTTCAGCCGCCCCCGTCCCTCCCGTCGCGCCGCCTTGAGCAGCGTTTCAGGCGATGGCCGCGCTCGATCCCCCTTGGCCACGGCCCCGTTCGTCACGTCGTCGTTTTAGCTTTAGGCGCAATCGCGTCCAGCTGTCGATTGAGCAGCAGCACGTTGACGGTGGGATCCCCGATGATGCCGAGCAGCGGGCCGCGCACCTCGCGCTCGATCAGGTCGGTGATCGTCCGCAGCGGAATCCCGCGCGCGGTCGCGATGCGGGGTGCCTGGGCGAGGGCGGCAGCCGGGCTGAGGTCCGGATCGAGCCCGGAGGCGGACGTCGTGACCAGGTCGGGCGGCAGGTCGCCCTGGATGCCGTCCTTGCGCGCGTCCGCCACGCGGCCGGACACCGCGTCCTGCAGGTCCTTCGAGCCCGGGGCGAAGTTGGTCGCTCCGGAGTTGTTCGCCTCGAACCCCTTGCCGGCCGCCGACGCGCGCGGATGCAGGTAGCCCGCCCCGGCAAAATCCTGCGCGATCAGCGCCGAGCCGATCACCTTGCCCCCCTCCATGATCAGGCTGCCATTCGCCTGCGCCGGCATCACCGCCTGCGCCACGCCGGTGATCACCGCCGGGTAGGCCAGCCCCGTCACCGCGGCCAGGGTTACGAGCAACACGACCGCGGGACGGATCGCCGCGCCAATTTCGTTCAACATGATGTCTTCTCTCAAGCCAGATGGAGTGCGGAGACGGCGAGGTCGATCAGCTTGATGCCGATGAACGGCGCCACCAGCCCGCCGGCGCCATAGATCGCCAGGTTTCGCGCCAACAATTTATCGGCCGGCGCCGGCCGATACGCGACGCCCCTGAGCGCCAAGGGCACCAGGGCCGGGATGATCAGCGCGTTGAAGATGATCGCCGACAGGATGGCGCTCTCCGGGCTGGCCAGCGCCATGACGTTGAGCCCGCCCAGCCCCGGATACAGCGCCACGAAGATCGCCGGCAGGATGGCGAAGTATTTCGCCACGTCGTTGGAGATGGAGAACGTGGTCAGCGCGCCGCGCGTCATCAGCATCTGTTTGCCGAGGCCCACGATCTCGATCAGCTTGGTCGGATCGCTGTCCAGATCGACCATGTTGCCCGCCTCGCGCGCCGCCTGCGTGCCGGTGTTCATCGCCACGCCCACGTCGGATTGCGCCAGCGCCGGCGCATCGTTGGTGCCGTCGCCGCACATGGCGACCAGCTTGCCGCCTTCCTGCTCGCGCCGGATCAGTGCCAGCTTGTCCTCGGGCGTGGCCTCGGCGAGGAAGTCGTCGACGCCGCTTTCGGCCGCGATGCTGGCCGCGGTCAGCGGGTTGTCGCCGGTGATCATCACGGTGCGGATGCCCATCCGCCGCAATTCGCCGAACCGCTCGCGGATGCCGGTCTTGACGATGTCCTTCAGGTGCACGACGCCCAGCAGCCGGCTGCCATCGGCCACCGCCAGCGGCGTCCCGCCGGCCCGCCCGATCTCGTCGGCGATCGAGCGGATCTCGCGGGTCCCCGCGCTTTCGCCGACCCGTTTGAGCACGGCTTCCACGGCGCCTTTGATCAGCGCCCGTTGACCGATCTGCAGCCCGCTCACCCGCGTCTGCGACGTGAACGCGATCGGCACCGAACCCTCCGGCATCGCTTCGCCCGACCCGGCGAGCACGACGATCGAGCGGCCCTCCGGCGTCTCGTCGGCCAGGCTGGCCAGCCTGGCCGCCACCGCCAACTCGCGTTCGTTGACCCCGGGCACCGGCATGAACGCCGTCGCCTGGCGGTCGCCGATGGTGATGGTGCCGGTCTTGTCGAGCAGCAGCGTGTCGATGTCGCCCGCCGCCTCCACCGCGCGGCCCGACTTGGCCAGCACGTTGAACCGCACCAGCCGGTCCATGCCGGCAATGCCGATCGCCGACAGCAGCGCCGAGATCGTGGTCGGGATCAGCGTCACGAACAGCGCCACCAGCACCGGGATCGCCAACACCCCGCCCGCATAGGCGGCGAACGCCGGCAGCGTGCCGACCGCGATCAAGAATATGAGCGTCAGCCCGGCCAGCAGGATCGTCAGCGCGACCTCGTTCGGCGTCTTCTGCCGGCTCGCGCCTTCGACCAGCGCGATCATCCGGTCGAGGAAGCCCTGCCCCGCCGCGGCCGTCACCCGCACGGTGATCTGGTCCGAAATCACCCGCGTGCCCGCCGTCACCGCCGAGCGGTCGCCGCCGGCCTCGCGGATCACCGGCGCGCTCTCGCCGGTGATCGCCGCCTCGTTCACGCTGGCGACGCCGTCGACCACCTCGCCATCCGCCGGCACCAGGTCGCCGGCCTCGACCAGCACCAGGTCCCCGAGCCCGAGTTCGGACGCGCCGACCCACTGCCACTCCCGGCTACCGCCCGCCAGCTTCTTGGCCTTCAGATCGGCTTTCGTCGCCCGCAGGCTCGCCGCCTGCGCCTTGCCGCGGCCCTCCGCCAGCGCCTCGGCGAAATTGCCGAACAGCACCGTCAGCCACAGCCAGAACACCAGCTGCCCCTCGAACGCCGGGTGTCCCTCGCCGGTGACGATCCCCTTGACCAGCAGCACGCTCGACAGCGTCGCCACCACGGCCGTCACGAACATCACCGGGTTGCGCACGAGAATGCGCGGGTCGAGCTTGCGGACTGCGTCGGCCATCGCCGGCCCCATCAGCGCCGCCGTGAAGATCGACGCCCGCTCCGGTTTCTTCTCACTCATACTACTACCTTTCACAGCACGACCCCTGCGGCGACTTGCGCCTGGTCGGCGATCGGTCCGAGCGCCAGGCTCGGGAGGAACGTCAGCCCACCCACGATGACGATGATGCCGATCAGCAGCCCCACCCAGAGCGGCCCCGTCGTCGGGAACGACCCGCTGCTCTGCGGGATGCGGTTCTTCGCGGCCAGGCTGCCGGCGATCGCCAGCGCCGGGATGATGACGCCGAAGCGCCCGACCAGCATCGCGAGGACGCCGAGCAGGTTGTAGAACGGCGTGTTGCCCGTCAGCCCGCCGAACGCGCTGCCGTTGTTCCCGACCATGCTCGAGAACGCGTAGAGGATTTCGGAGAACCCATGCGCACCCTTGGCCGCCGGACCGGCCAACCCGGCCGTCGTCACGCAGGCAATCGCCGTCAGCCCGAGGATCATGAACGGCGGCACCGCCACCGCGATCACCGCCAGCGTCATCTCCCGCGATTCGATCTTCTTGCCGATATACTCCGGCGTCCGCCCGACCATCAGCCCGGCGATGAACACCGCCAGCACCGCATAGATCAGCATGGCGTAGAGGCCCGACCCGGTGCCGCCGATCACCAGCTCGCCCATCTGGATGTTGAACAGCGGCATCAGCCCGCCCAGCGGCGTGAAGCTGTCGTGCATGCCGATGACCGCGCCGCACGACGTGGCCGTGGTGATCGCCGCGAACAGCGCCGTCGCCGCGATCCCGAACCGGACCTCCTTGCCCTCCATGTTGCCGCCGGGAACGCCCAGCGCATGCAGGATCGGGTTGCCGGCCGCTTCGGCCCAATAGGTCACGAAGATGCCGACCAGCAGGATGACGACCATCGCCGCCAGCAGCGCCCAGCCCTGCCGCAGCGAGCCGACCGCCCGACCGAACGTCAGCGTCAGTCCGGCGCCGATCACCACGATCGACAGCATCTGCACCATGTTGGCCAGCGCCGTCGGGTTCTCGAACGGGTGCGCCGAATTGGCGTTGTAGAAGCCGCCGCCGTTGGTGCCGAACATTTTGATCGCCAGCTGCGATGCGACCGGGCCCAGCGAGATCGTCTGCTTGGCGCCTTCCATCGTCGTCGCGTCCACCGACCCGGCGAAGGTCTGCGGCACCCCGAGCGCCACGTAGATCAACGCCAGCACCACGCTGACCGGCAGCAGCAGATAGAGCGTGACCCGGGTCATATCGACCCAGAAATTGCCCACCCCGCTCGCCTGCTTGCGCGCGAAGCCGCGGATGAACGCGAACGCGATCGCGATGCCGGTCGCCGCCGACAGGAAGTTCTGCGTCGTCAGGCCCAGCATCTGCGACAGGTGCGACATCGTCGTCTCGCCCGCGTAGTTCTGCCAGTTGGTGTTGGTCACGAAGCTGGCTGCGGTGTTGAGCGCGAGGAGCGGCTCGACGGCGCCGAACCCCTGCGGGTTCAGCGGCAGCATCCCCTGCAGCTCCAGGATGACGAACAGGAACGCCACCCCGGCCACGTTGAAGACGAGCAGCGCGACGGTATAGCCGATCCAACTCTGCTCGGCAGCCGGGTCGACCCCGGCGAGGCGGTAGAACCCGCGCTCGATCCCGCCGAGCGGCAAGGTTTCCCGCGCATACAGCGCATACATCCAATCCCCCGCCGGCTTGGCGAGCAGGAGGAACAGCACGGTGAAGAGCACGATCATGCTCACGCCTGCGAATGTCATGATGCGGCGCTCAGAACCGTGTCGGTCGTGCGAGAACGATGATGAGATAGATGAAGATCACGGCCGCGGTCATCGCGCCGAGGATAAGGTCGAACATGCTGTTTGGGCCCCGAAAGACGCGGGACCATGCCGCAACACGGCATTACGTCGCCGGGGGTAAGTTCGATTGCGGCGTAAAGGCGGCGTAAAGCTCACCCCATGCCGCGTCTGATATCACATTTCCGTGAGCGTTTGTCGAATCTTTAACTGAACCGTAACCGTGCTCGCTATGGTTGTATCACAATCGGCTCTGGAGATGGAGTGACAATATGATTCGGCAAAATCGGCCGAACCTGGGAGAGAACGGCAAGCAGGAACTGCCCGTCGGGTCCGAACTCCTGATCGGGTTGACGCTGGGCCTGGCCGGCTGGTGGGCCATCGTGCACGCGGTGCTGTGGATTGCCGGACGCTAAACCTCCCGCCGACCCGCCACCTGCCGCGGCGCACCCGCGCACCCCATCGAAGCAAGCGGAACGCGAGGCGATCGCTCTGCGTGCCAATCTGCGCCGCCGCAAGCAGCAGGTGCAGGCCCGGACCGCGGCGCTCGATCTCGCCGGGGCAGCCACACCGCCGAACTCCGGTCCGGAACGCGGCGACGAGACGTAGGTCGGCGTAAATCAGGGGCCTGCGTGAAGCAGGCTGGCCCTCGCCCACCGCCTGCGTTAGACGCAACCGCATGTCCGTGATGCCCGACCATTGGATTCGCCAAATGGCGACCGACCACGCCATGATCGAGCCGTTCGTGGCGTCGCAGAAGCGCGACGGCATCATCAGCTACGGCCTATCGAGCTACGGCTACGATGCCAGGGTGTCCGACGAATTCCGGGTGTTCACCAACGTCGACAGTGCCATCGTCGACCCCAAGAACTTCACCTCCGACAGCTTCGTCACCCGCACCGGGCCGTCCTGCATCATTCCGCCGAACTCGTTCGCGCTGGCCCACACGATCGAATATTTCCGCATCCCGCGTGACGTGCTGGTCATCTGCCTCGGCAAGAGCACCTACGCGCGCTGCGGCATCATCGTGAACGTCACGCCGCTCGAGCCGGAGTGGGAAGGCCAGGTCACGATCGAAATCAGCAACACGACGCCGCTGCCGGCGCGCATCTATGCCAACGAGGGAATATGTCAGTTCTTGTTCTTGCAGGGGGCGAGCCCGCCCGAGACGAGCTACGCGGACAAGGCGGGCAAATACATGCACCAGCGCGGAGTGGCTCTCCCGAGGCTATAAGGAAGACCGACTTTATTAGGAAGACGGGCATGGATCGCATTCGCATCCGCGGCGGCCGACCGCTCGAAGGCAGCATCCTCATCGGCGGCGCCAAGAACGCCGCCCTGCCGCTGATGACCGCGGGCATGCTGACCGACGACCGGCTGGTGCTGACCAACGTGCCGAAGCTGGCCGATATCGGCACCATGACGGCGCTGGTCTCGCAGCACGGCGTCGCCGTGGAGCCGACCGAGGGCGCCACGAGCACAGAGCGCTCGCTGTCGATCGGCGGCCCCATCACCAACACCGAAGCGCCGTACGACATCGTGCGCAAGATGCGCGCCTCCATCCTCGTGCTGGGTGCGCTGCTGGCCCGGGTCGGCGAGGCGCGGGTGTCGCTGCCCGGCGGCTGCGCCATCGGCACCCGCCCGGTGGACCTGCACCTCAAGGGGCTCGAGCAGATGGGCGCGGTGATCGCGCTAGACGGCGGCTACATCAACGCCTCCGCCCCGAAGGGCCTGCACGGCGCCACCATCGTCATGCCGTTCACCTCGGTCGGCGCGACCGAGAACCTGCTGATGGCCGCCGCTTTGGCCGACGGGCAGACCATCCTGGCCAATGCCGCCCGCGAGCCGGAAATCACCGACCTCGCCCGCTGCCTCATCGCCATGGGCGCCCGCATCACCGGCATCGGCACCGACCGGCTCGTCATCGAAGGCGTCAAATCGCTCGGCGGCGCCACCCACCGCATCGTCGCCGACCGCATCGAGACCGGCACCTACGCCTGCGCCGCCGTGATCACCGGCGGCGACGTCCGCCTGCGCGGCGCCACGCTGGAGCATCTCGGCTCGGTGGCCAACGTCCTGGTCGAGGCCGGCGCCGAGATCTCCGAGGAGAACGGCGCGCTACACGTCCGCCGCCTCGACGGATTGCGCGGCGTGGACGCGATGACCGAGCCGTACCCGGGCTTCCCGACCGACATGCAGGCCCAGTTCATGGCCGTCATGGCGGTGGCCGAAGGCGCCTCGATGGTGACGGAGACCATCTTCGAGAACCGCTTCATGCACGTCCCCGAACTCAACCGCATGGGCGCGCGCATCAACGTCCACGGCTCCTCGGCCATCATCCGCGGCGTCGGCGCCCTCTCCGGCGCCCCGGTCATGGCGACCGATCTGCGCGCCTCCTCCTCGTTGGTGCTGGCCGGCCTGGCGGCGAGCGGCGACACCGTGGTCAACCGGGTCTATCACCTCGACCGCGGCTACGAGGCGCTGGAGGAGAAGCTGTCCGCCTGCGGCGCGAACATCGAGCGCATCCCGGGCTGACCTGCAACGCGCCCGTCATCCACGGGCTTGATCCGTGGGTGAGCTTAGCTGAGATGCTGTCCGCTAACTTCTCGTCTTTGCCGGGCTTGACCCGGCAATCCAGGCCCACAGAACTGAGGCTGCGTGCTCTGGGCCTGGATGCCCGGGTCGGAGCCCGGGCATGACGAGTTTCGGCTAAGGCACTCACATTGCACGAAGATCAACCCTGGCTCTCGCCGATCTCCCAGCCGCCGCCGAGGGCCTTGTAGAGCATGATCAGGTCGGTCGAGACGGTCGTGGTCGCGCTGGCGAGGTCTTGTTCGGCTTGAAGCAGGGTGCGCTGGGCGGTCAGCACTTCGAGGAAGTCGGACAGGCCGCTCTTGTAGCGCTCGGTGGCGATCTGGTAGGCGCGGCGGCTCTGTGCGGCCTGGGCGACGAGGCGCTCGCGGCGGAGCTGGTCGGTGCGGTAGGCGATCAGGGCGTTGTCGACGTCGTGGAACGCCTGCAGGACCGTCTTCTGATAGGTGACCGCCGCCTCCTTGGCCTGCTCCTTGCGCAATTCGAGCGTCCGCGTCAGGCGGCCGCCCTCGAAGATCGGGATCGAGACGCTAGGACCGATGCCATAGGTCAGGGCGTTGATGTCGAAGGCGCGGGAGAACTGCGTGGCCTGCAGCGCGACGCTGCCGGACAGGGTGACGCTCGGGTAGAAATTGGCCTCGGCGGTGCCGACGTCGGCGGTCGCGGCGTGGAGCTGGGCATCGGCCTGGCGGATGTCGGGGCGGCGGCGGGCGAGGTCGGAGGGCACGCCGATCGGCACGGTGGGCGGCACCGGCGGCAGCGGTTTCTGGGTCTCCAGTTCGGCCGCCATGGCACCGGGCGCCTCGCCGAGCAGCAAGCTGATCGCGTTGATCGCCTGCAGCTCTTGCGCCTCGAGCTGCGGCAAGGCGGCCGCGGTCGCTTCGGCTTGGGCGCGGGCGTTGGCGAGGTCGACCGTTGTGAGGCTCGCGTTGGCGAGGTCGAGGTCGGTCGCTAGGCCGCCGCGGACCCGGCGGTCGGTCAAGCTGGCGGCCTGCTGGGCGCTGGACAGGTTGCTGCGGACGATCCGCTCGCTCTCCTGCAGCCCGCGGAGCTGGACGTAGTTGCGGGCGAGCTCGGCCAGGCTGGTGAGCAGGGTGTTGCGCCGGGCTTCGGTGGAGGCCTCGACCTGCGCGCTGGCGCTCTCGACCTGGCGGCGGACCTTGCCCCAGAGGTCGAGTTCCCACGAGGCGTCGAACCCGGCCTGGAACAGGTCGAAGGCGCCGATGCCGGAGGTGTTCTGGAAGGCGTTCGAGGTCCCGCCGAGGCCGTTGCTCTGCGTTGCCGCGGAGCTGCCGCCACCGCTGATCAGGCTGATGACGCCCAGCTTGCTCGGCTGCTCGCGGGTGTAGCTGCCGTTGCCGTTCAGCGTCGGGTAGCCAGCGGCCGCGGTGACGCCGCGCTGGGCCCGCGACTGGGCCAAACGGAGGTCCGCGCCGCGGACATCGAGGTTAGTGCTGGCGACCCGGCGCATCAGCGCCGTCAGTTGCGGGTCATGCAGCACGCCCCACCACTCGACGTCGATCGGTTCGGCGACGGGCAGGCTGACCGGGCCGGTGGCGGTCTCGGTCCGCGTGGTGCGGAACCAGGACGCGGGGGACAACGGGGTCGGGCTCGCGTAATTGGGACCGACGGTGCATCCCGCCAACAACAGGAGTGCGGATACGCTTGACCTAATGCCCACCGGCTGACGCTCCTTTGGCCACGTTGGGAAGGAACAGCGTCAGTGGCGCGGCGGCGAGCGCGACGATCGCGAGAATGAGGAAAATGTCGAGGTAGCTGAGCATCGTTGCCTGTGTTTGGACCTGGTCGGCGATGGATTGCAGCGAGGTGCCGAAGCCGTAGCCGTCATAGGGCGTGACGTGCTCGGCCAGGCGCGCGTGGTGGAACTGGGTGCGCCATTGCAACTCGGTGGTGACACCCGCGATGCCGATGGAGCCGCCGAGGTTGCGCATCAGGTTGATGATGGCAGAGGCGTCGGAGTTCTTGTCCGGCGGCACGCCGTTGAATTGCACCGCGGAGAGCGGGATGAACACCAGCGGCAGCCAGATCACCTGCAGCATGCGGGTCTTGGACAGATTCCAGAACGCGGCGTCGAGGTTGAGCCCGGTCGCGTAGAGCATCGAGCCGGCGGTGCCGATCATGGCGGCGCAGATCAGGTATTTCGGCTGGATGAGCTTGCCGGTAGCGATGCCGGCGAGCGGCATCATCACCAGCGACACCATGCCGCCCAGGCCCAGCGTCATGCCGGCGGTCAGCGCGTCGTAGCCGAGGAGTTGCTGGGAGAATTGCGGCAGCAGCTGCGTCGTGGACACGATCAGCGCGCCGAACAGGAACATGATCACGTTGCTGATGGCAAACGGCATGCTGCGGAGCAGGCGCAAATTGACCAGCGGTTGCGGGTGCTTGAGTTCCCAGAACACCATGGCGATCAGGGCCAGGCCGGAGAGGATGGACAGCCCGGTGATCAGGTCGGACGAAAAGCCGTCCTCGCGCTCGAAGCGGTCGAGCACGTATTGCAGGCAGCCGAAGCCGATCGCGATGAGGATGAAGCCGACATAGTCGATCTTGAAGCCGCGCCGGAGCAGGCGGGCGCGCTCCTGGATCAGCACCGGCGAGTCGTAGACGAAGAACCAGACCAGGACCAGCGACACGATGCCGACCGGCAGGTTGATCAGGAACACCCAGTGCCAGGAGTAGTGATCGGTCAGCCAGCCGCCCAGCACCGGGCCGACGGCCGGGGCGGTGACGACGGTGAAGCCGTAGAGCGCGAAGGCGAGGGCGCGCTGCTGCGGGGTGAAGCTGTCGGCGAACATGCTCTGTTCGGTGGGCGCGAGGCCGCCGCCGCCGATCCCCTGCAGCACGCGGAAGAACAGCATCATGCCGAGGCTGTCGGCGAAGCCGCACATGACGGAGGCGAAGGTGAAGATCGCGACGCAGATCATGTAGAAGCGCTTGCGGCCGATGACGTTCGACAGCCAGCCGCTGATCGGCAGGATGATGGCGTTGCTGATCAGGTAGGAGCTGATGATGTAGGTGCTCTCGTCCTGGCTCGCGGCGAGCGACCCGGCGATGTGGCGCAGGGACACGTTCGCGATCGTCGTGTCGAGCACCTCCATGAAGGTGGCGATCGAGACGATGACGGCGATCAGCCAAGGGCTGTTCGGCCCCGCGGCGGAGCGGGGAAGGGCCTCCGCCGCGGCGCGGCGAGATTTGAGGTTGGCGGTCAATTCACCTTCACGCTGGGAACGACGGACATGCCTGGCGACAGCCGGCAGCGGACGGCGTCTTCGTGGCGGATGGAGATCTTGACCGGCACGCGCTGGACGACCTTGACGAAGTTGCCGGTGGCGTTTTCGGCGGGCAGGCTGCTGAAGATGCTGCCGGAGCCGGGCTGGAAGCCTTCGACCCGGCCGTTCAGCTCGCGGTCCGGGCAGGCGTCGACGGTGACGCTGACGCGCTGGCCGGCCCGCATGCCGGCGAGCTGGGTTTCCTTGTAGTTCGCGACGATCCAGCGGTCTTCGCCGACGACGGCGAGGAGGGATTGGCCGGGCTGGACGTAGTCGCCGAGGTTGACGGTCCGCTTGGCGGTCTGGCCGTCGCGCGGCGCGGTGATGGTGGTATAGGAGAGCTGCAGTTCGGCGTTGGCGACGGCGACGTCGGCCGCCTTGAGGCTGGCTTGGGCGGCCTCGATCTGAGCCTTTTGCGCCTCGACATTGGCTTGCGCGGCGATGACGGCCTGGCGCTGGGCGTCGACCTTGGCTTGTGCCGACTTGCTCGACGCGTTGGCGTTCTCGACCTGCTGGCGGCTCACGGCCTCGGTGCCGACGGAGCGGTAGCGGGCGAAATCGCCCTGGGCCTGGCCGAGATCGGCCTGTGCGACGCGGACATTGGCTTGCGCCTGGTCGACGGCGGCGGTCTGCTGGGCGAGGCCGGCGACCGCTTGGTCGAGCTGGGCGGCGGATTGGGCGCGTTGCGCGCGGGCCTGCTCGAGCTTGACCTGGTAGTCACGCGGATCGAGCTCGACGAGGGTCTGGCCCTGCTTGACGGTCTGGAAGTCGTCGACGGCGAGCTTGGTGACGCGGCCCCCGAGTTGAGGCGAGATCTGCGTGATGTATGCCTGGACGTAGGCGTCGTCCGTGCTGGCGTATTGCCGCGCGTCGAGCCAGTAGAGGGCGCCGACCACGATCAGGGCCGCCAGGACGACGAGGCCGACGCCCCAATAGATCGCCTTCTTCCACGTTGGGGTCTTCTGTGCCGGCTCGTCGTCGAAATCGACGTCGTCCAGCTCGATCCCGTGGTCGGCACGCTGGTCGAGGGGCGGGCGGGCGTCGAGCCGGGCACCGCGCGGCACGTATTCGACTTGCACGTCGTAGCCCTTAGGGTCGGGAATGGTGCCGTCCATGGTCGTGAGGTCCTCTCGACGGGGGCGGGCGGCGTTCGCCGAGCCTGACCCGCGGGTCACTTAATTAGCAGGTTTCGGACCCGGTGCAAGTTGCTCCCCCTGCCGACGGAGCAGGAACAGGGCTTGCTCGCCGAACAGGTTCGCCAGGGCAGGGAAGCGCCGCCACGGGGCGCGGCGGCCGCCATCGTCGACGGCCAGCCACCGCTCCACCGTGTAGCCTTCCTGAGTGCAAAGGTCGAAGAAATCCTGGATGGTGCAGGGGTGGATGTTCGGGGTCTCGTACCAGGGGCGGTCCCAGGTCGCGGTCATCGGCATCCGCCCGGCGCTGGCGAGTTGCCAGCGGAGCCGCCAATGGCCGAAATTGGGGAAGCTGACGAGGGCGCGGGTGCCGATCCGCAGCATCTGGCGGAGCACTTCGCGCGGGCGCTCGACCGCCTGCAACGTGCGGGACAGCACGACGTAGTCGAACAGGCCGTCGGGGTAGTGGACGAGGTCGGTGTCGGCATCGCCCTGCATGACCGGCAGGCCGTGGGCGACGGCGTGGGTGACTTCGGCCATGTCGATCTCGATGCCGCGGGCGTCGCAGCCGCGGGTGCGGAACAGATGCTCGATGAGCGAGCCGTCGCCGCTGCCGATGTCGAGCACGCGCGAGCGCGGTTCGATCATCTCCGACATCAGTTGAAGATCGAGCCGCATGTTCTTGGCGACGTACTGGACGGGCGGCTTCAAGGCCCGGCTGCCGTCAGCCCGGCATGTTCGGCGCAGCCGGACAGGAAGCCGGACAGGGTGCGGAAGAAGTCGGGCTCGTCGAGCAGGAAGGCGTCGTGCCCCTTGTCGCTCTTGATCTCGACGAAGCTGGCGTTGGCGCCGGCCCCGTTGAGCGCGCGGGCGATGGCGCGGGACTGGGCGGTGGGGAACAGCCAGTCGCTGTCGAAGGAGACCAGGCAGAAGCGGGTGCGGCTGCCGCGGAAGGCGGTCGCGAGGTCGCCGCCATGGTCGGCGGCGAGGTCGAACAGGTCCATGGCGCGGGTGATGGTCAGGTAGGCGTTGGCGTCGAAGCGGTTGACGAAGGTGCTGCCCTGGTGCCGCAGGTAGCTCTCGACCTCGAAGATGTCGCCGAGCAGCGAGAGGGCGGCGGTCTCCGGGTCGGGGTTGGCGCGGACGCGGCGGCCGAACTTCCGGGTGAGGGCTTCTTCGCTCAGATAGGTGATGTGGGCGGCCATGCGGGCGACGGCGAGGCCGCGGGCGGGGATCTTGCCGGCGCGCCAGTAGGCGCCGGCGTTGAAATCGGGGTCGGCGAAGATGGCCTGGCGGCCGACCTCGTGGAAGGCGATGTTCTGCGCCGAGTGGAAGGCCGCGGTGGCGACGGGGACGCAGGCGAAGACGAGTTCGGGGAAGCTGGCCGCCCATTGCAGCGCCTGCATGCCGCCCATGGAGCCGCCGATCACGGCGAACAGGCGGGTGACGCCGAGATGCTCGATGAGGCGGTGCTGGGCGCGGACCATGTCCTTGATGGTGATGGTCGGGAAATCCTTGCCCCAGATTCCGCTCCCGTCGGGTCGTTCGCTGCGGGGGCCGGTGCTGCCCATGCAGCCGCCGAGGACGTTGGCGCAGACGACGAAGAAGCGGCCGGTGTCGACGGGGCGGCCGGGCCCGACCACGCGCTCCCACCAGCCGGGTTTTCCGGTCAGCGGCTGCTGGTCGGCGACGTATTGGTCACCGGTGAGCGCATGGCAGACCAGCACGGCGTTGTCGCGGGCGGCGTTGAGTTGGCCGTAAGTGCGATAGGCGACGGTGAGTTCAGGCAGCATGACGCCGGACTCGAGCGCGAATCCATCATGGAATGTGGCGGCCTGGTGCGCGCGTTCCTGCTCGCTGGCCCATTCATAGCCGGGGGCAGTGTCGGGGACATCCATCGTGCGTTCCACATAGGGCCGTGACCGGATGACGGCAACGGGCGTGCCGGCGCTCTATCTCTCGTCCGCACCGGCCGTATAATGAGGGATCATGTCCAGCGTGTCCTCCCGCGCGGTGCCGATCTCTCCGTCGGCACCGGGTTCCGAACCAACCGGCGATGCCCACCGGCTGCGGCAACTCGACGCGTTGCGGGCGGAGTTGGACCGGGTCGACGACGCGCTGCACGACCTGCTGATGCGCCGGGCCGAGGTGGTGGCGCAGGTGGGATCGCTCGGCGCGAAGGGGCGGGTGCCGTTGCGGCCGGGTCGCGAGGCGTCGATCATCCGGCGCTTGCTGGGGCGCAACCGCGGGGCGCTGGCGCCGGCGACGCTGGTGCGGGTGTGGCGCGAGATGCTCGCGGGGAGCTCGGCGCAGCAGAACCCGATGACGATCGTGACCGGCGATCCGGGGCTGGACGCGGTGGTGCGGGAGCATTTCGGGGCTTTGGCGCGGTCCGGGACGATGGAGCCGGCGGCGGCAATCGCACAGGTGCGGCAGGGCGAGGCGGCCGTCGCGGTGCTGCCGTTCCCGTCGGAGGCGGCGCGATGGTGGACGGAGCTGGCCGCCGAGGGGCGATGGCCACGCGTCCATATCGTGGCGCGACTGCCGTTCTGGGCGCGGACGGGCGCGGTCGAGGCGCTGGTGGTGAGTGCGGCGGCGCCGGATCCGAGCGGCAACGACCGCTCGCTGATCGCCGGTCCAGTGCCGGCGGGGTTCGCGGTGGTGGCCGTCCACCCCGGCGGTTTGACCGAAGTAGAAGGTTTCGTGACGCAGGAGGATCCCCGCTTGCAGGGGGTCCCGGCGTCGGTGCTCGGCGCGTATGCCGTTCCCGTAGGAGATTTCGCATGAGCCTTCGTCCCCGGCCGGGCATCATGGCCATCGACCCGTATGTGGGCGGCGAGAGCAAGGTGGCCGGGCAGAATCGCGTCATCAAACTTTCATCCAACGAGGGCGCGTTCGGCACCCCGCCGATGGCCGAGGCGGCGATCCGCGACACGGCGGCGGAGGATTTCCGCTACCCGGATGGCGGCGCGCTCGCGCTGCGGGAGGCGATCGGCAAGCGCTTCGGGTTGGACCCGGCGCGGATCGTGTGCGGCGCCGGGTCGGACGAGCTGATCGGGCTGTTGATCAGCTCGTATGGCGGGCCGGGGACGGAGCTGCTGGTGTCGGAATACGCGTTCAGCATGTATTCTATCTATGGGCAGGTGGCGGGCTGCACCGTGGTGGTGGCGCCGGAGCGGAACCGGACGATCGACGTCGATGCGATGCTGGCCCGGGTCTCGCCGGCGACAAGGCTGGTGTTCATCGCCAACCCGAACAACCCGACCGGGACGCTGTTGCCGCAATCGGAGGTCGAGCGGCTGCGGCGGGGATTGCCGGACAACGTGTTGCTCGCGCTCGACAGCGCCTATGCGGAGTATGTCGAGGACCCCGACTACGATCCGGGCGAGACGATGGTAGATGCCGGGGACAACACCGTCATGCTGCGGACGTTCAGCAAGATCTTCGGGCTCGGCGGCGCCCGGGTCGGCTGGTGCTACGGGCCGGCGGCGGTGATCGACGTGCTGAACCGGGTGCGCAGCCCGTTCAACGTGAACCTGCTGGGGCAGCGGGCGGCGATCGGGGCGCTGGCGGAGCCGGGCTGGGTCGAGACGGGGCGGGCGCATAATACGCGGGCGCGGGCGGCGCTGACGGCGAAGCTGCGGAGCGTGGGGATCGCGGTGGGCGAGAGCCACTGCAATTTCGTGCTGGCCGATTTCGGATCGGTGGCGCGGGCGGATGCGGCGCTGGCGGCGCTGAAGGCGCGGGGCGTGATCGTTCGACCGATGGGGAGCTACGGGCTGGGGCAGTGCATCCGGATCACGATCGGCACGGACGAGGAGTGCGCGCTGGTGGAGGACGTTCTGCTGGTGACGGAAGCCGCGGATGCCTGAACCGCTCTTTCAGCGGCTGGTGATCATCGGTCTCGGTCACATCGGCAGCTCGCTTGCTCGTGTGGCGCGCGAGCGGGGGACGCTGTGCCGCGAGCTGGTGGCGACCGACAGAAGCGCTGCCGTGTTGGAGCGGGTGCGGGCGCTGGGGATTGCGGACCGGGTGGAAGAGGATGTGGCGGCGGCGGTGCGGGGGGCCGATTGCGTGATGCTCGCCGCGCCCGTGGGGGCGTTCGCGGCGATCGCGGCGGCGATTGGGCCGCATCTGGCGCCCGGGACGATCGTGACGGACACGGGGAGCACGAAGGTTTCGGTGATCCGCGACGTGGAGCCGTTGTTGCCGGCTGGCGTGCAGTTCGTGCCGGGACATCCGATGGCGGGGTTGGAGAATTCGGGGCCGGATTCCGGGTTCTCGACGCTGTTCGAAGGACGGTGGGCACTGCTGACGCCGCTGCCGGGCAGCGATCCGGCCTGCGTGGAACGGGTGGTCGAGTTCTGGCGGCGGTGCGGCAGCTCCGTGGACTTGATGACGCCGCTTCACCACGACCGCGTCGTGGCGATCGTGAGCCATCTGCCGCATTTGATCGCGTTCACGATATGTGGAACGGCCGATGATTTGGCTCAGCAGGGCGATGAGAGCGAGGACGCGAGCCGCTCGGAGGTGCTGAAATATGCGGCGTCCGGGTTCCGCGACTTCACGCGGATCGCGGCGAGTAACCCGGTCATGTGGCGAGACATCTTTCTAAACAACCGTGAGGCGCTGCTGGAGATGCTGGCGCGGTTCACCGAGGACGCGCAGGCGATGGCGCGCGCGGTGCGGTGGGGGGACGGCTCCTATATAGAGGACAAGATCGAGCGCGGGCGGGGCATCCGGCGGAGCTTGATCGAGATCAACCAGGCGTAGGCAAGCTCGCGAACGGGTCGTGGCAACGGACGGGCATGTCTTGGAAATGCCGAAGATTGCGGGTCAAGACAGTGTAGTCGCGGGCGATGGCGGTGGCAGCGATCGCGAGATCGCCCAGGCCGGGGCTCGCGCCAACGCTGCGGGCCAGGTCGGTGAGGCTGCCGAGGACGCGCGCGGTGGCGATGTCGAGCGGGAGAACGCGGGCGGCGTAGAGATGCAGCATGATCTCGAGCCACTCGGCGAGGCGATCGGCACGGGCCCGAGCGCCGGTGCGCCGGGCTTTGGCGATGCCGGAGTCGATCTCGGCGATCGTGATGGTGGAGAGATACAGTCTGTCGCTGTTGTGGTCGAGCCAGCGCGATAGGGAGGCCAGCGATCCGGGCTTGTCGGGCGCGGTGGCCGAGAGAACGTTGGTGTCGACGAGGTACACCCGTCAGAGATCGACGTCGCGAAGTGCCTGGCTGTCGCGATCCTCGAGGTCGGCATCGGTCAGCGGCGATGCAGCCAGCAGACTGCCGAACGACGGAACATGCGAGAGGCGTTCCCACTCCTCATAGCTGAGCAGGACCGCCTCGCGGCGGCCGTGTCTGGTGATGATGCAGGGTTCGCCACGGAGGGCTTGATCGATCACGGCGGACAGGGTCGCCTTCGCGTCGCGGAGTTGGAGTTCGTGGTTCATACGGGCAATATGACCATTGTGGTCACCGAATGCAATGCGAGATCATCAATGGCACGACCGCGCTTGCGGCACCGTGGACCCACGGATCAAGTCCGTGGGTGACGGTAAT
>CAZZVQ010000023.1:0-10536 GCA_964657565.1 uncultured Acetobacteraceae bacterium | reverse complement strand
GGGGTGGGGGTGGGGGTTGGTGTTAGACGGCGCGCCAGCCGGGTTGGGAGGGGTCGGTCAGTTTGTAGTCGACGGGGCCCATGCCGCAGATGGCGATGATGACGGGGTCGGGGTGGCCCTTGATGACGCCGTCGTAGTGGGGCGTGTGGGCGACGCGGCGGATGAAGGTGCCGGCGGGGACGGGGACCGTGGCGGCCGGGTCGAAGTCGGGGCCGCTGTTGACCCACCAGGTGCCGGAGACGATCACGCAGAGGCGGTCGGTGACGTAGGTGTGCGGCGCGCTCATGTAGCCGGGCCACCAGCGGACTAGGGTGTAGTAGAGGCCGGGTTGGTCGGTGGCGCCGTAGAGCGGGGCCATGTCGACGCTCTTCTCGGGGTAGCCTTTGTTGGGGATCCAGGTGAGTTCGTCGGGCTTCTTGATGATGGTTTGGGTGGGGTTCAGCGGGCTGGCGCTGGCTTGGCCGGTCAGCGCGAGCGGTAGCGCGGCCAGCATCGCGCCCAGCAGAATGTCGCGCCGTCCCGTGTCGTCCTCGGCCATGGGGTCCTCCTCCCGTGTTTTGCGGGAGAGTGACCCGGCGGCCGAGACGGCGCAATGCGTCAGCGGTTGGCGCCGGGGACCCACTCCACGTCGCCGCCGGCTTGGGCGTTGAGGTGGCGGGCGAGGACGAAGAGGTAGTCGGAGAGGCGGTTGAGGTAGCGGATGACGGCCGGGTTGACGGTCTCGGCGGCGGCGAGGCTGACGACCAGGCGTTCGGCGCGGCGGGTGACGGTCCGGGCGACGTGAGCGTGGGCGGCGGCGAGGCTGCCGCCGGGGAGGACGAAGCTCTTGAGCGGGGCGAGGCCGGCGTTCATGGCGGCGATCTCGGCCTCCAGCGCGGCGGAGGGTGCGTCGGTCACGCGGAGTCGGTCGCTGGTCTCGCCGGGGACGCAGAGGTCGGCGCCGACGTCGAACAGGTCGTTCTGGATGCGGCCGAGGAAGACGTGCGTGGCGGTGTCGGCGGTGACGGTGGCGCGGAGCACGCCGATGATGGCGTTGGCCTCGTCGACGGTGCCGTAGGCGTCGACGCGGAGGGCGTCCTTACGCACGCGGGTGCCGTCGCCAAGGGACGTCTGGCCTCGGTCGCCGCCGCGGGTCACGACTCGGTCAATTAGGATCATGGGATTTCCTACAAAGGCAGGCGGGCTGTGGCCGGCGGGTTACGCAATTTTTTCCGAGGTCCCGGAAAGCGGACGTGCTTAACTACTCCTGTCCGTCGGCTCCTGCTATATCGCATTGCTAGACGTGAAAACGGTTTGACCTACTAGATGTTGTGGTAGCAGATTTCGCGCCGTTATGGGGCATCCGGCGTCGGAGCCGTGCCGAGGACTAAGGACCGAACATGGACATGCATATCAGCCGGCCCAATACGGGGATCGCCGAGACCATTTCGCCGATTTCGCGGCAGATTTGGGACGCGAAATACCGGTTCAAGACCAATGACGGCCTGCCGGTCGATGCGGACATCGAGGATAGCTGGCGCCGGGTCGCCAAGGCGCTGGCCGAGGCGGAGGCGGAGCCGTCGGTGTGGGAGCCGAGATTCTACGAGGCGCTGGAGGGGTTCCGGTTCCTGCCGGCGGGGCGGATTCTTTCTGGTGCGGGGACCGAGCGCCGAGTCACGCTGTTCAACTGCTTCGTCATGGGCGACATCGGCGACGATCTGGGCCAGATCTTCGAGCATCTGCGCGAGGCCGCGTTGACGATGCAGCAGGGGGGCGGGATCGGCTACGATTTCAGCACGCTGCGGCCGAAGGGTGCGCCGGTACGGGGCGTGGGCGCGGACGCGTCGGGGCCGCTGTCGTTCATGGACGTGTGGGACGCGATGTGCCGCACGATCATGTCGGCGGGCGCGCGGCGGGGCGCGATGATGGCGACGATGCGGTGCGACCATCCCGACATCGAGGATTTCATCAGCGCCAAGCGGCAGGTGGGCCGTTTGCGGAACTTCAATCTCTCGGTGTTAGCGACCGATCCGTTCATGGCGGCGGTCGAGGCGGATGCGGAGTGGCCTCTGGTGTTCGGGGGGCGGACCTTCCGCACCATCCGGGCCAAGGCGCTGTTCGATGCGATCACTCAGGCGACCTACGACTATGCCGAGCCCGGCGTGATCTTCATCGACCGGATCAATAAGCGGAACAATCTGCATTATTGCGAGGAGATCCACTCCACCAATCCGTGCGGCGAGCAACCGTTGCCGGCCTATGGGGCGTGTCTGCTCGGGTCGATCAACCTGGCCATGCTGGTGCGGGACCCGTTCACGGCGCATGCGCGGATCGACGCGGCGGAGCTGGCCGAGCTGGTCGGCACGGCGATCCGGATGATGGACAACACGATCGACGTGTCGGGCTTCCCGCTCGAGGCGCAGCGGCGGGAGGCCGAGGCCAAGCGGCGGATCGGGCTCGGGATGACCGGGTTGGCGGATGCGCTGATGATGGTCGGGCTGCGCTACGGCACCGTCGAGGCGGCCGAGCGGGCGCGCGATTGGGCGCAGCAGATCGAGCGGGCGGCGTATCTCACGTCGGCCGGGCTAGCGGCGGAGAAGGGGGCGTTCCCGCTCTACGACGAGACGCCGTATCTGGCCGGCGAGACCATCCGTGGGTTGGAGCCCGAGGTGCGCGACGCCATCAAGCGGCACGGCATCCGCAACGCGCTGCTGACGTCGGTGGCGCCGACCGGGACGATCTCGCTGGTGGCGGACAACGTGTCGTCGGGAATCGAGCCGGTGTTCGCGCTGGCCTACACGCGCAAGGTGCTGCAGCCGGATGGGACGCGGGTCGAGGAGGAGGTCTCGGACCACGCGCTGCGGCGGTTCCGGGCCATCCACGGGGACGATGCGGTGTTGCCGGACTATTTCGTGACGGCGCAGGATCTGACGCCGGCGGAGCATGTGCGGATGCAGGCGGCGGTGCAGAAGCATGTCGACAGCGCGATCAGCAAGACCGTGAACGTGCCGGCCGATATCAGCTTCGAGTCGTTCCAGGCGGTCTATCTCGACGCATACAAGAGCGGGTGCAAGGGGTGCACGACGTATCGGCCGAACGACATCACCGGCTCGGTGCTGGAGGTGAAGCCGGCGGAGAAGCCGGCCGCGCCGGCCCCGGCGCCTGTCGCGCGCTTCGATCCGGAGCTGATGCTGCGGCCGGACAAGGTGATCGGGGCGACGTACAAGCTGCGCTGGCCGGATAGCGAGCACGCGATGTACGTCACGGTGAACGACATCGAGATGGAGGGCGTGCGGCGTCCGTTCGAGGTGTTCGTGAATTCGAAGAACCTCGAGCATTACGCCTGGGTCGTGGCGCTGACGCGGATGATCTCGGCGGTGTTCCGCCGGGGCGGCGAGGTGGCGTTCGTGGCCGAGGAGCTCAAGCAGGTGTTCGACCCGCGGGGCGGGCAGTGGAGCGCGGGCCGGTATGTGCCGTCGTTGGTCGCCGCCATCGGCGAGGTGCTGGAGCGGCACATGCGCGAGACCGGTTTCCTGCAGCCGGTGGAGGTGCAGGTCGGGGTGGCGAAGGTCGCCACCGGGGTGACGCCGTCGGGATCGTTGGGGCAGTTGTGTCCGAAGTGCAGCCAGCCCGGGTTGGTGCGCGAGGCCGGGTGCTTGAGCTGCATGCATTGCGGATGGTCGAAGTGCGGGTGAAGGTGGGCTGGCAAGCCCACCTTTGCGCGTTCAGGCGCGCTTGATGCCGGTGAACTGCACCAGCCCCTTCGGCACGTTCGTGAGCGAGGAGACGTAGGCGACGGGTTGGTAGTAGGAGCCGACCGGGAGGTAGGGCACGTCCGCCAGGGCCTGCTCCTGCATCTGCCGTGCCAGCGTCGTGTCTTGCGCCCGGGTCGGGGCATAGAGCCACGCGTCGCGGAGCGCCTCGAGTTTGGGCATGGTCGGCCACCCGTTATAGGCGCGGGCACCGTTGCCGCGCATGAGCTGGTGGCAGCCGGGATTGCTCATGTCCCAGCCGCCGGAGAAGGCGGCAAACATGTGCCAGCCGCCCTTGTCCGGGGGCTGGCGGCTGACCGAGCGCTGCACCGTCGTGCCCCAATCGGTGGCGATGACGTCGACGTTGAAGCCCAGCTTGCGCATCATGTCGGCGCCGACCTCGGCGATGGCGTTGATGCGCGGCACGTCGGTGGGTTCGAGATAGATGATCTTCTCGCCCTTGTAGCCGGCATCCACGATGGCCTTGCGCAGCGCGGCGAGGTCGTGCTTGCCGTCCAGCGCCCCCATGCCGGCATCGTTGGCGAGCGTAGTGCCCGAGGTGAACAGCCCGGTCTGCGCGTCATACGGCGCGCCGGTGCCGACCACGGCCTCCATGAACTCGCGCTGGTTGACCGCCTGGAGCACGGCGCGGCGGATCGCCGGGTTGTCGAACGGCGCTAAGGTCTGGTTGAAGCGCAGGAAGCCGATCAGGCCCTTGGTCTCGACGACGTCGACGGTGATGCCGCGGGTGGTCTTGAGCGAGGGGACCAGGTCCATCAGCGGCTGCTCGACGTAGTCGACCTCGCCGTTCTTCAGCGCCGCGACCTGGGTGGCCGGGTCGGGCGTGGTGATCCACTCGACGCGGTCGAAGTTCACGATTCGAGGGCCGGCGCAGAAGCTCGCCACGCCGTCGCGCGGCAGGTAGCGGTCGAATTTGGCGTAGACGTTGCGGGCGCCGGGCACCCGTTCGGCGGCGACGTAGCGGAACGGGCCGCTGCCGACCATCTCGGTGAGGCGCTTGTCGGCGGAAGTGGTGGCCAGGCGCTCCGGCATGATGGCGGCCATGGTGTTGGTGGGGTGGGCCAGGGCGTCGGGCAGAAGGGGGAAGGGGCGCTTGAGGCGGAAGCGGATGGTCTTGTCGTCGGGGGCGGAGACGTCGTCGGTGGCTTCGGCGAGGGCTTGGCCGAAGGCGTCGTTGATCCACCAGCGCTTGATGCTGGCGACGGCGTCGCGGGCGAGGACGGGGGTGCCGTCGTGGAACGTGAGTTGGTCGCGCAGGGTGAGGGTCCAGCCGAGTCCGTCGGGGTCGGTGAGCGAGCCGGCGAGCATCTGCGGGCGGGCGACGCCGTCGAGGTCCCAGGCGAACAGGGTGTCGAACACCATCAGGACATGGTTGCGGGTGACGAAGGCGCTGACGGCCGGGTCGAGCAGCGCGAGGTCGGCGTAGGGGACGAATTTTAGCGTCGTCTGGGCTTGGGCGCGGACGAGGGCGGGACGGGCGAGGGCGGCGGTGCCGGCTAGGCCGGCGAGCAGGGTGCGTCGTTGCATGCGTTCGTCCTCGGGTGAGGCAGAACGCGATGCAAGTTCAGTGCCGTCGGTCGCCCATCATGGCGGCGACGGTGGGCTCGATCGCCTCGGCCAACCGGCCCTGCGCCTGCGCCGTGGGGTGCAGCGGCGGGTCCGGCGGGGTGAGCTGGTCGTCGAGGAACTGGGTGCGGTCGACCTCGCCCCCGCGCATGAACAATCCCGTGACGTCCATGTAGTTGATGGCGCTGCCTGGCGGGAACCGCTCGGCCAGCGCGCGGTTGATCTCGACTGTGGTGCGGGTGACGTATTTGTTACGGATGCTCGGCAAGACGCTGAGCAGCAGGATCTTGGTCGAGGGCAGGCGGCGGCGCAGGTCGGCGATCACGGCTTCGATGCCGGCGATGCTCTGCTCGGCGTTCCAATGCACGCGGCCCATGTTGTTGGCGCCGATCAGCACGATGGCTGCCTTCGGCTGCAGCTCCTCCAGCTCGCCGTTCTGCATCCGCCACAGCAGGTGCGACGTGGTATCGCCCTTGAAGCCCAGATTGAGGGCATGCCGATCGCCGTAGAAGCGGTGCCAGATCGGCGCGAAATTCTGCCACTCGGGCGGGCCTTCCAGCTCCCAATCCTGGGTGATGCTGTCGCCCAGCCAGACCAGATCCACCGGCCCGCGCTTGATCTCGGCCAGCTTCTGCAGGTGCCGGGTCCGCCACCAGGGCGTGTCCATGCGCGAGATGGGCGTCGCAGCGACGGGCACGCGATCGGCGCCGGCCAGCAGGAGGGCGCCGGGAACGCCCAGCAGCGTGCGGCGGCCGATCATCGGAACAGGAGGAAGGCGCCAGACCCGGCGCCGAACAGGAGGCAGTAGATGGCAAATGGGGTCAGTGCCCAATCATCGTTGCTGCGGAACCATCGCATCAGCAGATAGGTGGCGATCCAGGCGGTGATCCCGGCGACCACCGCGGCGATCAGCGCCTGTTGGAACACGCCGGCCGGCACGCTGGCGTGCAGGAGGTGGGGCACTTCGAGCACCGTGGCCCCCACGATGATCGGCAGGGCGATCAGGAACGAGAAGCGGGCAGAGTCGTAGTGGCTGAAGCCGCGCAGCAGGCCGCCGGCGATGGTCGCGCCCGAGCGGGAGATGCCCGGCAGCAGCGCGCCGCACTGCCAGCAGCCGATGATGAGCGCGTCGAGCGTGGTCATGCTGGCGCCGGGTCGCTCGTTTGTGGTGGTGCGGCCGCGCAATTTCTCGGCCAGCAGCAGGAGCAGGCCATTGATGAACAGGAACGCGCACGCGTAGAGCGGGGTGGCGAACAGGGCGCGGAAGAAGTGGTTGAAGACGTAGCCGAGGATCACCGCCGGGATGGTCGCGACCACGATCAGCACGAGGAGTCGGCGCTGCTCGCGGGCCACGCCGGATCCGTTCAGGCCGAGCACGCCGGTCGCCAGCGCCAGCCAGTCACGCCAGAAGTAGAGCAGGAGGGCGGCCGCGGTCCCGGTATGCAACAGCACCAGGAAGGGCAGGTATTCCGGCGATTTCTGGTCCAGCGGCCAGCTCAGTAGGGCTGGGACGACGACGGCGTGCCCGAGGCTGCTGATCGGGAATAGCTCCGTCGCGCCCTGGAGGATCGCGATGGCGATGGCGTGCAGCGTGTCCATGCTGCGATGCAATGGAGAAAGCGCGGCGGATTGGCAACCCGTCCTCTTTCCGTCGGGGCCATGAAAGGGGTAAAACGGTCGCAACCCAGCGAGGCACATCGATGACACGCAAGACTGGCCGGCAATTCTTCAGCAACCCGGGCCCGACGAACATCCCCGACAGCGTGCTGCGCGCGATGGATCGGCCCACGATCGACTTCATGGATCGCGAGTTCATGGGCGTCTATCAGGCGGCCGTGGCCGGGCTGAAGCGGGTGCTGGGCACCCAGGGCGAGGTATTCTTCTATACCGCCTCGGGCCATGGCGCCTGGGAAGCGACGCTGGCGAACCTGTTCTCGCCCGGCGACACGGTGCTGACCATCGAGAGCGGGTGGTTCAGCGAGGGCTGGTCGACCATGGCGGCCAAGTTCGGCATCAAGGTCGAGACGGTGGCGGCGGATTGGCGCCGCGGTGTCGACGTGTCGTCGGTCAGCGCCATGCTGCGGGCCGATACGGAGGGCAAGATCAAGGCGGTGCTCGCGGTGCACAGCGAGACGTCGACCGGCATGGCGCTGCCGATCGCCGAGTTGCGGGCGGCGCTGGATGCGACGGGCCACGACGCGCTGCTGCTGGTCGACACGATCTCCTCGCTCGGCTCGCTGGAGTTCCGGATGATGCAATGGGGCGTCGATGCCGTCGTGGGCGGCAGCCAGAAAGGCTTGATGCTCCCGACCGGTCTCAGCTTCACCGCGACCTCGGTCAAGGCGATGGAAGCGCATAAGCAGGCGAAGATCTCGCGGCACTATTTCGACTGGACGGAGATGATGTCGCGCGGGTTCCGCAGCTTCACCGGCACCGTCCCGACCGGGTTCTTCTACGGGATGGTCGAGAGCATCCGGCTGATCGAGGAAGAGGGTCTCGACGCCGTGGTGGCGCGGCACCATCGCCTGGCCGAGGCGACCCGGTTGGCCGTGCGGAGTTGGGCCGGCAATGCCGGGCCGCAGCTCTATTGCCTCGACCCGGCGCGCTACTCCGACAGCGTGACCGCGGTATTGATGCCCGAGGGGTACGACGCGGAGAACGTGCGCAAGACGGCGCTGGACCGGTTCAATGTCTCGATCGGCGGTGGGCTCGGGAAGCTGAGCGGCAAGGTGTTCCGCATCGGCCATCTCGGCGACCTCAACGAGCCGATGATCCTCGGCACGCTGGCCGCGGTGGAGATGAGCTTGGGCAAGAACGGCGTGCCCCACGGGCAGGGCGGGGTCGCCGCCGCAATGGAGTATCTCGCCGCCGCTTGATCCTCCGAGCCCGCGGCTCGGAACGCTGGCCTCCCTCTCCCGCCAGCGGGAGAGGGCTCTTGGTTCAATGCGTCTTCGCCGTGAGGATCACATACAGGCCATACTGGTCGACGCTGCTGTAGTTGTCTTCGACATAGCGCAGCAAAGGGGGGCGCGCTGCGACCTGGCCGCGGTCGAAGCTCTCCAGGAGTTTGGGCGTGAAGAGGATGCAAAGTCCCTGCTGGCGGGCGAGATCGGCCACGACGCGCTCCTGTTGCGAGGCCGTCAGCAGACCGAGCGAGTCGTTGTTGTTCAGCGCTGTCGGCGAGGGCCGATCGGTCCAGAGATAGAAGCTCATCACGCCGGGGAAGGTGTAGAACGCCGGGCAAGCGGCAAGGCGTTGTAGCAGCGCGTGCAGTGCGGCCCGCTCGGTCTGCGACACATGGATCAGGGTCGCGCCCGGTAGATCCGAGGAGACGCTGCCGCCCCACCCCCACCAGGCATGCCGCGTCCGATCGACGAGTCCACCGACGCAAAGGGCGACGACCAGCCACCCCAAGGCCGCCGTAGAACGAATCGACGGCGCAGGACGGGCCAGAGACGGATGCAGCGCCAGCAGACCTTCGCGGAACAGCAGCGGCAAGGCGGCAATCGCAAACGAGTCGGCCGTGACGGTCTGGTCGCCGGCGACGGGAAAGGCATAGAGGACCATGAAGGTCGCGAGCAGCCCGAAGCTCATCCGCCCCGCACCCACGGCCGAGTGCCGATCTGCCGGGAGCAGGAGCAGGAAGGAGAAGCTGGGCGCCACCAGCTGAGACATGACGGAAGGCGCGTCCCATAATCCGAAGGAGGGGAGTAGAAACGGCACGAAGGGCAGGATGCCGCCGGCTCCGACGGCAAGCTTGCAAGCCGCGATGAGCCGTTGCGAGCGGACCTGACGCGCGAAGAGGGCCGCGAACAAAGCGATCGCGCCGGCGCCGATGCTGCCGGCGGAGTAGGGCATCGGAATGTACCAGTTTCGAATGAGGTGGGCGTTCTGCAGCACGATGGCGTTGAGCATCGCGTATAGGCTGGAGCCGCCGGCAAACGTCGCACCGAGCGTGATCGCCGCGACGATCGCCATAGTCGCCAGGCAGACCAGCAAACCCGTCGGCGTGAGACAGACCTGGTGCTTGCAGCCGAGCCAGGCGACGATCGTGGCGCCGATCGTGGCCGTTGCGGTGAAGCAATAGGCGGCTGTCCATTGGAGATGCAGCAACGGCAGCATCAGCAACAACGGAAGCAACAACGACGCTGCAACGACGGGCACGGTTATAACGCGCGACAAAGCGGTGGCAGGCATGGCGCGCAATACGGTCAGCACGATCGCGAACGCGGCGAAAGCACCGATGTTGATCTTGGTGAGCAAGAGGGCGGCAAGGCACGCCCCGACGGCCGCCATCATGACGAGGGCCGCTCTGGGCGAGGCCTTCTCGATGGACAACATCAAGTGCGGCAACGCCGCGACCAGCACGAGGCAGAGCTCCTGGGGGTGGGTCGGGGAAGACGTCGGCATGAACCGATACAGGATCAGCAGGGACAGCGCCGTGAACAGGCCGCCCAGGACCGACCGGGTCAGGCGAAAGGTCAACGTTCCCAACAGGCTAGCGGCGGCGAAGCGGAAGACGGAGCTGATGATGCGCAGGGCATCGTGGGTGAGCGGAACGTGCAGCTTGGTGAACAGGCCGCCGATGGTGAGATAGTAGAACGGGCCGTACAAGGCATAGCTGTCGTCGTAGAGGTGAAGCCCTTGCTCGAGATCACGGATCGTGATCATCAGGGTGCCTTCGTCGTCGAACAGCTGCAGCCCGGTAAAGCCGTCGAAGAACATGTATGGGAGCGCCAACACGCCGAGGAGCAGCAGACACGCCAGGAATTTGGTCATTCCGTGGGGGGCGGCGATGAGGGACCGGGTCAAAACGGGGGCGTCACATGCACGGCGATTTTCCGGTCTGCTCGCCCCGCAGTATAGCGACGGGCGTTGACCGGTGACATGGTGGGTTTTGGCATGGTCGGAGTAGCGCCGCGTTGACCTCGGGCCAGCCGGCCGAAGCGCTTGCGGCGCATCAGCGGTCGCACGGGGAACTTCATCTCGGCTTCAAGCGTCGCGGGGCCGAGACGGCGCTTGGGATCCTGCGCCAGGTGGGCTGTTTGAAGGCGCGCCTGCCTCGGCCGGAGTGGGGCGGCTGGCGGAGCGCGGTTACGCTCAACAGTTCGGGGGGCGTGGCCGGCGGGGACAGTCTCAGGACGACCATCGTCGCCGGGCCAGGGGCGCGTGCGACGGTGTCCTCGCAGGCGGCGGAGCGGTTCTACCGCGCGTTGCC
>CAZZVQ010000022.1:28226-54434 GCA_964657565.1 uncultured Acetobacteraceae bacterium | reverse complement strand
AACTCAAGCCCGCTTTGTCGAGCAGTTTCAGCCGTTACCGGGACACGCTCCTAGGCGAGGGTATCCGGCTCGGCCGACTAATCCGGGAGCGCATGTTGCAAACCAATGTTGGTGTGCAGGCTCCGCCCTCAAACGGGATCTGCTTCAGCGCCTGCACGATCGCCTTCCTGGGTGGTCAGCGTCGATACTTGCCCAAAGGCTCCCAATTTGGCGTGCATCGGTTCTTCCTCCCCGGCAATGCGCTACCCGGGGCGGAGGCCATGGACATCTCCCAAATCCAGGCGAGCGAGCTTGTGCAATACGTTGACGCCATGGGTGTGAAGCCCGGCTTCATCGCGGAGATGAACAAGGCATCACCCCAGCAACTCAACATTCTTACTCAGCAGCAGATGGAGGCGCTGCGGGTGATAAGCCCGAACTACCAGACAACATGGGAAATCAAAACGACCGACACTGGTGAGCTTTACGTGCTGGGTGCCACCACCGATGTTCGCGGCACACACAAAATACTGTTTGGATGTCCACCGAAGGATAAGGGCCCACCGTTCATCATGGTGCTCTACGCCCTTGAAGACGGTCAGAGCACCGCGAGCGCCATGTCCTCCGTCGCCCTCCGGATCAACGATCGAGACGTAGACCTTACGCCAGCTGAGGTAATCTCGCGACCGAAAGCGTCCGGGCACTACATTTCGACGACAATCAGGCTCGACCAGAAGATTTTGGGTCTGTTGAGAACGGCCACCGAGTTGGGCTTCGCGATGTTCCCACCATCCCGGCAACTCTTCGTGGGTTTCACCGGGGGCTTCTCGGACGGCCGCGACAAGGTCTTAGGCTATCTGAGATCCTGCTCTTCGATGCGCTAACGGGTGACGCTCAACTGATCGCGCTTTCCGCCGCCGCTGATGCCGACTTGTCCGGCGGCCCTGACGTGGTGCGCGTGGTGCCATGGCCTACTTAAGTCAAACCTGCGGAGGTTACTCTTGGTTGGAATAACTGCAATTTCCGGGGTCGTCGGCGCGCTGAACGGCGCAGTCTCGATATCGAAAGCTATCCTGGGCCTTCGGGACGAAGTGCTCATTCAAGCCAAGGTGATCGAGCTAAACGGAGAGATCCTCTCGGCCCAGCAGCGGGCCTTCGATGCCAACACCGAACATCTGGCCCTGCTCACTGGGGTGTCTGATCTCGAGAAGCAGGTCGCAGACATGGAGACCTGGAATGCGGAGAAAGCGAAGTATGAGTTGAGGCAGGTCTCCTCGTTCGGCAGCTATGCATACACTCTGAAGATTGCGGATGGCCCGGAACCCCGGCATTACCTTTGCGCCACCTGCTATGACCGGGGCAAGAAGTCGGTTTTGCAAGGCACGACCGTGCTGGAGATGCGCCGAAGGATGTTCACTTGCGCAAATTGTTCGACCAGGATTCCCATTGAGGGCCCGTCTGGAGGCACGCCGTCCGAGGCTTGATTCCCGAACAGATCGACGCCTTCCGGCCTATGCCGATGGCGCTATGTCCGCAGGGTGCAGAATGTATCGGTCTCTGCCTCCCTACGAAGAGAAAATATTCCGGCCTGTTGACGAATTATCAGCAGTTCACTATGTGTTCTCAAGATGTGTGTTCTGGACACCCCTGCTCTCGCGTTCGCCCACGAGGCCACGCCGCCCCGTATGAAACGCTACGAGCGTCTCATACGCCTGCTCCCGCAGGTCTAAGCCCGGACCATCTGACCGGCTGACCTGCACTGCCGCCGCTCCCTGTCGGGGGGCACGCTAGGCGACTTTCGACGCAGGACCATTCCGATGAAAGATACTAAAGCCGCCCGTACTAAGGTCGGCAACTACGCCGCGTTCCCCCGCTCGGAATCGCAGACTGCGCGGCTATCTCGTTCCTCCACGTCGCCGGTGAAGGCGCCATGAGCCTGGTGATTGTCGGTGATCCGCATGGGGACTGGCGGCCTCTCCCAGAGGCGGTCGCTTTGGATTGCCCGTCCGCCATTGTCATTCTGGGAGACTGCGACCTCGAGCGCCCGCTCCGCGTCGAGTTGGCTCCCGTCTTCGCGGCAGGCGTGGAAGTCGCCTACTTATACGGCAACCACGAGAAGGATCTCCCAGAGTTCTGGGACAACCTCGTCGGCGATCACCCTGATGGCCTGCTGCACGCCCAAGTCAGGCAACTCGGACCCTATGACGTCGCGGGCGTTGCCGGTGTGTTCAAACAGCGGATTTGGCTGCCTCCCGCTCCGCCGCTGTTCGACAGCCGTGCCGAGTTCGTCCGGAGGCTTGTGCATTACGAACGGTGGCGGGGCGGTCTCCCGCTGCGGCACAGAGACGCCATCTTTCCGGAGGACTTCAGCGCGCTCCGCGGCAAGCGAGCCGATGTCCTGGTCGCACACGAAGCCCCTTCGACGCACCGGCACGGCTTTGCGACACTGGACGATCTTGCCCGAGCGCTGAGGGTCCGCCTCGTCGTGCACGGGCATCACCATTCGAGCGTCGTTGGCGCAACTGCGGACGGGATCGCGGTGATCGGCCTGGGCAAGTCGGAAGTTCTGCGTCTCCGCGCCGGGGACCTGCTGTGACCGACATGGCCCTCCAGGAGGGAGAGCGTGTCGGGCGTTTCGTCGTACTCCGGGATCGTGACGGGCATCTCCACGCGGTGTCGGCGGGGTCAGTCGGCGCTCTGTGTGAGACGGAGGACGGCGTGCTCCTGCTGCTCCCAGGAGGGCGCCTGATCCACGTTGCGCGATCCATGTCGGTCGTGCTGGCCTGGTTGGATGGAAGACACGGGGCATGACCAATGGGATAGAGTGGGTGGAAGTGCTCCAGTCTACTCGCTGTGCGCCCAGCTGAACGAGATTGTCTTTCAGATGTTGGTGACCAGCTAGGAGTCTGCAATAACGCTCAATTTCATCTGAAACATCTCTTGCACATACGCCTCGGTCGAAGCCAACAGCTCCAGTTGATTTAAGTCCGCCTTTCCTGCGGACAAACCAGGCTGCACGATATAAACATAGAAATAGCTGCTACACAGGCGAACTTTGTTTTTCAACGCCTGGAGAAGCCTTGAATTCCCTCTATCAAAGCGAGTAGGAGCCCTGTTCTTGGTCCTTTTCGCCTCGCGAAGAAGGAGATGCTGGAATAACCCTTCTGGATCAGACACCCACTTCACAGACCGCTTGGCCTGGCCGCAGACTTCGTATAGGTCCTTGACCCGAGAACCTTTCTTCAGTTCTGATGAGAATTTGCAGTGATATAGATGTATGTGCAGGCCATCGACGTCATCGCGAATGGCGATAATGTCTGCCGCTTCGCCACTCCCGTCGTCGTCGAATACCACTTGGAATGGGCGTGGAGTGACTGTCACCAACAATTCTTTGATAACCCGATACTGTATAGAGGTTGAACTTCTAGCCTTAGTCTGTGATTCTTCCTTAATGTTAGTGCCGAGCCAATTCCATTGCTCAATGCGGTCCCGCGAGTACGGGACACGTTTCTCCCCAAGAATTGGAGAAAAGAGTTCATCGCCCTTGATTACCGACCCGTCTATGAAGAAAATCCAGGGCGGGTTCGAGTTGAACCATTCAGTCAGCAGCTGTTTTATTCCACCCGCATGAAGAAAGATCTGGGCACCGTCAACAGCTTCATAGCGCACCCCTGTGCTTGAGAACTTGGCCTCGAATTCGGCCGTGAATTCAGTCCCATCAAGATCGACCACCAATTTGAATAGAAGTGGGCCATCCTCTTTGTACACCGAGGGTGTCAATTCCACGTCATAGAATGGCACCGCAGACAGCCCGATCTCTAGACTTACCAGGTTCTCTGGCCGTTTTAGAAGGTCTTCATCCCACTCCACGGTCAAAGGAATTTTACTTGGCCGCGCTGTAACCGTTTCCGGAACCAACGCGTACTTCATTATCTGACTTGGTGTGATGCTGTCATCGGTAAGCTTCTGTCCGACGGCTGCGCACCAATCACTCCAGTCGCTTAGGCTTTCAGCAGTCATGAATGACCAAAGGCGACCTTTGCGTGAACAGCCAAGCGTGACCTTTGCGCCTCCGTCATAGCCGCTTGCGAATACATTGGAACTCGCCTTAGTCCCTCGGGAAACCTCGCTCCATGCATTTCCTACATCAGAGCCTGAATGCATGGAAAACCGAACCGCCTTCCCGATGGTGTGATTGAGACCCACATTCAAAAATATTAGACGCTTGATGTCATGTAAAACGCGGAAAACACTGTCTCCTTTGACAAGCACAGCATCGCCTCCAACCGCAGCTCGCGCGAGATTTGCGTGCATATTATTGGTATTTGAACTATTAACAAAAAGTAGACCAAGCTCGACATTCCAATGCATCATGTAGACGTGGTATTCTGTGTTTACCACGGTCTTGGTGTCCCCCCAGCGCACCCACTCCAGTTCCTCGGTTACGAAAACAAGCATCCGGTCTGCATTGCTAATAAGAGGGCCGTCGAACAGTTGCGCCATGTCCGGCAGTGCCTCGATTACACGCTCAGGGAACCACGCCTTACAGTTTGTCTTATATACTACGGCTCCCATGCGAGGCCGGATGTTCTGAAGCGGAACGATGGATTGCTCGCCTACGAACCCATCAATGAATTCAACACGCCTCACATGGCGTGAGACGGCTGCCTCGCTCTTGTTCGTGAGCAATTCATTCCAGTCGGCATGCTCGGAGTAGAGGGTCTGAAGAGAATCCCTCATTGACTGGTTTGCGAAGTTTACCACTACCGAGGCATCACCAAGGTTCGAGAGTGCCCTTGTAAACCTGCCAGTGAACTGGATGGTAATGGCAAGGGACTTGTGCGTGTCGTGGATGGCGGCAATCTTAAGGCGAGGGAAATCAAATCCCTCTCCCAACATGTCGACGCAGATGACCACCCGGACTGTGCCGCCTTTTAAACCCATAAGCGCTTGGCGCTGGAGGACGGAACTCAGTTGACTGTGGACGAGGATTGGCTGTCGATGGGGGGCAAGCCGCTCGTAAAGACTGGCGATCTCCACTGCACGCGATATCCCACAAACACGCGCCATGACCACGTGATCGAACCCTGCCTTCTCGTCCTCGTCCAGTCTCGAAAGCGCCGCCCGCGCGATCTCTTCGTCAGCCTCGTCATCCAGCCATGAGTAAATAGGAACAAGCGAGATCTTGGAGAAGTAACCCGCATCCCGCGCCTTTCTCAGGGGATAATTGAACACGACTCGCCCCTCAATAAGCTTTCCATCTTCGCGATACGGGGTTGCAGTGAATTGAAGGACCCGGTTCCCTGGGCTTTTCAGAAACAGCTTGCGAAAGGCTTCCCAGGTGATGGCCGCGCCGTGATGCGCTTCGTCAATGAACATGATGGAACACAGATCCGCAACACGCTCCTGTGCCTCCTGCGAGAACCCTTGGAGGACTGCCATCGTTGTTACAATGACGTTGCAGCGCCGAATGAAATCTGTGACGTCATCGACGCTGGCCATCTCATGCTCGATTGTCCCGACTACTGGATAGAGAGCGTCGGGACCGATCACCTTGAACTGCTTCAGCAGACCCATCGTCTCGAACTTGCTTGAAATTTGTCCCCGCAGTGCGTCTGTCGGGACCACAACCAGAAGTCTGTCAAATCGCTCGTGTGCTAGCAGGGCTAGCATGGTTTCCGTCTTTCCGGTGCCAGTAGGAAGAACGATGGTTCCCGGAGCATCAGAACTTCGCCAATGCGCCAGAGCCCCGAAAAGTGCGCCTATTTGCGGAGGCCGAAGGCCGCATACCGAGACTTCACCCTGGGAGTCTCTGACCTCCTCCGCAAAGCTGAAATTTCCGGACCAACTCTCCAATGTTGCCGCTCGGGCCATTAAGGTTCCGGGCATCGTCTGCTCAGCGGACGGGTCTTGTATTTTCCATACCCAACGATCTCGGCGCTTGTCCTTTACAAGGACGTCACCACCCCATTTGGCTTCAGCCTTTGGATTGGTGAGCATAAGCGCCTGCCCGCCGCACTCGCTTTTAATCACGTACCCGACGGGATCGCCGTGCTCACCGACCCTCGTGGCCTCGACAACACCATTCATTGTCGGTCGCTGAAGTTGCCGGATACCATTGCCTGCAAGTTTGTAGTCAATACCGTAGCGCGCCGGCAGCGCAACTTGTTCGCCTACCTTCATGGAAACCTCCGGTCCTCAGCGCTACAACCAGGGCAAGAAGGGTCACGTCCCGATTTGGTGCAGCCCTCCAGAATATCGCTAGCGTCATCGATTCGCGAAGACATTCGGAGTTCCTGTCTACATCGCACGCAGCAGTTGTCGATCTAGCAAGCTGTCGTGGTCCAACATTTGGTACTGTTCGTATTCGCGGCAGACTTCGTGGCCAATCACCGTGTGGCATGCCGCCCATTCGGACACGGAACAACGCCCTTTGTTCGACCCACGCCGGAGGCGTCTGGGTCGTTTAGTCGGGACGCCCTTCGTCCCGACGCCTTTGGAGCTGCACGGTGCGGAGCGCAGGTCAGGGGAGGACCAGAGCAACCCGGAGGCCCGCCTGGGCCGAGGATTGCGAGGACCGGACCTTGACCGGAGTGAGCACCGTGGTCCCTTTGGCGGGAAACTCCTGCCGAAGGTGATGTTAATGAAGGTCTGGCCTTACAAAGCTGGTGGGCGCTGGTACTGGGTGGCTGAGACCCCGGACGGGATCAGGACGAGAGGGTTCCTCGGCGGATCACCCGGGGATTTGAGTGCCGCGGCCACCGCCCTTGCGGCTGCCACGGTGATCTATTTTGAGTCTGGGATCATGGGCGAGCAGGTATGGACCGCTTTGGGTCAACTTCTTCCGTGTCCTGTTAACCTGCGCAACATAGCGCTGGATGGGGGAATTTTGCGCATATCCTCTCCGGTCGATCCTGCGGTGTGCGTTGCAGAACGACCGGACGGCGAATGGATCGATGCACCCTGTTACGGCCCGAGCATAGACGTAGCCGCAACCCGGGCAGCCAGGCTCCTTGCGACCGGAGGCAGCCAGTCCGTCGTCACGTTCAGAGATGTCGAATGGTGGGCCACAAATCTAGATCAAGCTGTTGGCCCAGCCCCGGCGCGATGACCGGCGATTGTCAGCAGCCGGGCTGCTTCAGGGTCTTCCGACCGTTCGAAAGCGGGCGTGAACCAAAGCATCAAGCGCTCCCACGCGATGTCGTCGCCCTCCTCCTCGGCGAGACGCAAGGCACCGATCCCGACCACGACCGGGTCGATCTCGATCTGTGGACTATAAGTACTGGTCCGAGGCTGCATTCAATTACGGGGCGGCTTCATAGGAAAGTCTTCTTGGACCCGAAAGATCCTTGCTCGACGAACACTCTATCATTCCCACAAGCAAGACATCAGAGTGGAAGGGGTCCGGATACCCGGCAACACAATGTTCCTCCCGCACGGGGCCGCTGGACGGGGCGTTGCTGAGTTGGGCATCTGGCCAGGCAAAAGAGGGCCGACATCTCATGGCAACGGAGGATTCTGGTAATTGGGCAGGTCAGCCAAGTGGACCGGGCTGAAATCATTCACTCACCCAGCAACACCCGGCGGAACTAGATTATCTCGGGCTTTTGGCGGTCGGAGTTGAGACGTGAACGGCTATGGATTTCGCTTCCACCACCTCGGCCTCGCCGTCCCCGGCCCCGACCAGGCGTTCCGCTTCCTCGAGACGCTCGGTTACACCCCCGGCGCCCAGACCTTCGACCCGTTGCAGAACGTCAATCTCGCCATGCGGCACCACGGCCACATGCCGGATGTCGAGGTCATCTGGCCCGGCGCCGGACCGTCACCCATCGACCAAATGCTCAAGCGCGGCAACATGATCTATCACATGTGCTTCGAGACCGACGACGCGCCAGCGTCGATCGCGGCCATGGAGGCCGACGGGTTGCGCGTGTTCTCACTGGGCGCACCGAAGCCTGCCCGGCTATTCGGCGGTCTCCCCGTCTCGTTTCACCGGGTCGACGGCGTCGGCCTCGTCGAGTTCATCCACGGTTCGCCGCAGCCGCCGGTCGACAGCTGACACCGCTAGCGGTGGAATCCATGGTAGCCGTGGCCACCGTAGAACCGGCCATAGCCGAACCCGACCCGGAACCCGACATAAGGCCCGAAATAGCCATACGGGTATCCGTAGCCGAAATACGGATCAGGATAGGCATACGGATAAGCCGCGACAGCTGGGTAGGCGTAAGGAACATAGGCCGGCGCCGCGTAAGCATAGGCGGGGTAGGCCCGCGGCTGCTCCTGGACCACGCTCTCGCCACGTGACGCCATGCATTGGTAGTATTGATCGGCCGTTACCGATGATGCCGGGGTCGAACCCGCCGCCGGCGCGCCGCGGCATGCCGCATCATCGGCCCGCAGATTGGCCTCCGTCTTCCCCTGGCCCGGGATCACGGTGTATGTCGGTGCCACCGGCACGGCGGCCACGCAGCCGCTCAGCGCCAGCCCGGCGACCCCCAAAACCACAGCCTTGCATCGCCGCATCTCGACCATCGACATCCTCCAAACCCGAGATCTAGGTTGGCCAGCCTCACTATCTACTCTGATCCGCCGCCCGCTGTGTTCACATAAGGCGGCGCTGCCGCAGCCGGCCCGCAAGTAGCAGTACGGCGTCGATCGGCAACGCCGGCACTTCGCGCAATCGCCAAAACCAGCGCTTGCCCCACCGCTGACTGGCGGGAACGCGCGGCATCGCTCCCGGGCGCGCCCGCACCCCGGCCAACCGCAACAGCACCACGCAGCGCGGCATGTGATACGCCGACGTCGCCACGTAGGCGGGCCGCTCGCTCCGCCCGAGCAGCCCCGCGCAGGCCAGCGCCGAACCGAGCGTGTTGACCGCCGTCGGCTCCAGCAGGATCGACCGGCGCGACACCCCCGCCTCGACCAGCGCGTCCGCCATCACCTCCGCTTCGGGTCGCCCATAACGCCCCTGCCCGCCCGTCGGCAGATACAGCGGATCGTGCAGCCGCCGTCCCGTTTCCAGCGCCGCCGCGACACGCACCCGCATCGCCCCGCTCGGCCGCCCGTCCGGCTGCACCGCCGCCCCAAAGATAATGACCACCGGCCTCAAGCGGGCGCCGCGAGGAGGATGCGGTTCACCCGCACCAGCGCGCCATACGTCTCGCGCCAGCCACGCGCCGCCTGCGCCGGCCCGACGCCCCTCGCCTCCAGCGCCGCCAGGATCGCCGACACCGGCCGCGCCCCATCGATCTGCCCGAGGATCGCCCCCGCCAGCTTTGGCAGCGCGACGGGCACCCGCAGCCCGTCGAACACGAACGGCAACGTCCCGTCCGGTCGGATCGCGCGCGCGATCTCCGCCGCCGGCATCTCCCGCGCCACCGGGACCGCCTCGGGTCGCATCGGGTCCGGCGCCGCCGGCGCGTCGCCCTCTCGCACGCAATAGACGACATGCGTGCTCATGTTGCCGCTCAGCGCCTCGGCGAGCGCCGCTTGCCCGACCGGGTCGAGAGCCGCGATTTTGGCGCGCAGTTTCGGGTCCGGCAGCAACGCCGCCGGGTCATAGCGCATCGGCTCCATCCAGCAGGTGACCGCGAGCCCCTCGCCGGCCAGCAGCGCCGCGAGCGCCGGCACCGTGTAGGCCCGATCGCGCGGGTTGAGCAGCAGGTCATACAACCCGGCGTCGCCGCCATCGATATGGTCGCCAAAATACCGGTTGGCGCGCAACCACGCCGTCTCCGGCAGATGCCGCATGACCCGGCGCGCCACATCCAGCCGAGCCGCCGGCGCCTCGTCCGCCGGCGCCAGCATCCCCAGCGCGTCCTGCAGCATATAGACGCCGGTCCGCCCATGCGGCGCATACACCATCAGCCCCAGCCCACCCCCCGGCGCCAGCACGGAGAGCAGCGCCCGCAACCCCGCCGCGGGGTCCGGCAGATGATGCAGCACGCCGCAGCAATCGATGTAGTCGAACGGCCCGAGCCCGGAGCCCGCCAGGTCCAGCAACGAGAACGACTGCCAGTCGAGCACCAGCCCCCTCGCCTCGGCCCGCGCCCGCGCGATCTCCTGCGCCGCGCGCGACCGGTCGAGATGCGTGACCCGGCCCGGCCGCCCATCGCGCCGCAGATGCTCGGCCAGCATGATCGCGCCGTCGCCCGTGCCGCCCCCGGCCACCAGCGCGCGCAGCCCGGCCGAGCGGGGCCGCGCCGCCCCGAACACCCAGTGGTCGATCTCGCGCAGATGGCTGGGGCTGCCGATCACCAGCCGCTTGGCTTCGTCCCGCGCATCCCGCTGCGGATAAGGGTAGGCCTCGTATTGCGCGACGAGATGCCCATCGGTTGCGTCGTTCATGCCGAACGCATACTTCGCGCGCATGCATCCCGCCAGGACAGCGCCCCCTACCACACGCGGATATTGCGGGATCGGCGCCGAGGGCGTTTCCAAATCGGCCAATGTCGGCGCCCTGCTCCGCACCGGCCATGCCTTCGGAGCCGCCTTCTGCTTCACCATCGGCGCCGGCTTCGACTCCCGCGCCGGTCGCCAATCCGACACCGCCGACACGCCGACCCACGTCCCGCTCTGGCGCTATGCGGATGCCAGCGCGATCGCCCTGCCCCGCGAATGCGCCCTGGTCGGAGTCGAGTTGCTCGACGACGCGGTCGATCTCCCCTCCTTCCGCCACCCGCTGAACGCTGCCTACGTTCTGGGCCCGGAGCGCTCCGGCCTGTCCCCGGCCGTGCTCGCCCAATGTCGCCACGTGATCCGCATCCCGACCCGGTTCGCGCTGAACCTCGCCATCGCCGGCGCCATCGTCCTGTATGATCGCCTGCTGCAGCATGGCCGCTATGCCGACCGGCCGGTCGCGAGCGGCGGACCGGCCCAGCCGCTCCCGCCGCCACGCCCTCACGGCGACCCTCGGTTCCGCCGAACGATGCCCGACTGGCTCGCCCATGGGGATGATCGTGAGCCAGGGCGGGACTAACCCCGGATCGCGGCTTGTCCCTTGACCCGGCTCACCATATTTTCCAACAATGTATACACTCCCCACCCGGCTGCTGGCGGTCGCGATCTTGTCCTGGCCTGTCTTGCCATCGACGGTCCCGGCGATGGCGGCCGAACCGCGGGCAAGTCACGCTGCGTCGCACCCCGCGCGGCGACCCTCGGCGGTGGGACCCAAGCGGATCGGCGTTTGGGACGACTGGCAGGCCGCGACCAACCAGGAAGCCGGCCAGCCCGTCTGCTATGCATTCACCCGGCCGAGTAGCTCGTCACCCGCCCTGCCCGGCCGCGGCGACGTCGTGCTGACCGTGACCGAGCGCGCGGGCGGACGGGACGCCGTCGCCCTGACGGCAGGGTTCGCCTACGCGGCCAATGCTGAGATGGAGATGTCGGCCGAGGGGGTCACCCTGCCCTTCTACACCGCCGGCCGCTCCGCCTTCGCCCGCGATGGGCGCGCGGCCGTCGCGCTGTTCAACCGCGGGCGGCAAGCGATCGCGCGCTCGCCGGGTCCGCGCGGGCAGGCGGTGACGGATAATTTCAGCCTGCGCGGCTTCAGCCAAGCCTACGCGGCCATCGCCAAAGCCTGCCCCGCCCGATGAACGTCGTCCTCACCGAGAGCGAGCGCGCCCGGGTCCTGGCCAAGTCCGCCCTGTTCGACCCACCGCCGGCCCAGTTGCCGGACGGGCGCCGCGAGCTGGTCGGGTTGTCGCGCGAGGAACTGGCGGCGGAATTGGCCGCGATCGGCGAAAAGCCGTTCCGCGCCAAACAGGTATGGCATTGGATCTACCACCAGGGCGTCACCGATTTCGCCCGCATGTCGACCGTCGCCCGGCCGCTGCAGGAGCGGCTGGCCGAGCGCTTCGTGATCGGCCGGCCCGACGTGGCCACGGCGCAAGAGAGCACCGACGGCACCCGCAAATGGCTGTTCCGCTTCCGCGATGGGCAGGAAGCCGAGACCGTCTACATCCCGGACCGGCACGAGGACCGCGGCGCCGTCTGCATCAGCAGCCAGGTCGGCTGCACCTTGTCGTGCCGGTTCTGCCACACCGGCACGCAGAAACTCGTGCGCAATCTCGGGGCCGCGGAGATCGTCGGCCAGTTCATGGCGGCCCGCGACAGCTATGGCGAGTGGCCGAGCCCGCAAGGCGAGACCCCACGCTTGCTGTCGACCATCGTGCTGATGGGCATGGGGGAGCCGCTCTACAATTATGAGAACGTCGCCAAGGCCATGCGGATCGTCATGGATGGCGAGGGCATCGGCCTGTCGCGCCGGCGCATCACGCTGAGCACCTCGGGCGTCGTGCCGCTGATGGACCAGTGCGGCGAGGAGCTTGGGGTCAATCTGGCGATCTCGCTCCATGCGGTGCGCGACGCGTTGCGCGACGAGCTGGTGCCGCTGAACCGGAAATATCCGCTGGCCGAACTGCTGGCCGCCTGCCGCCGCTACCCTGGGGCCAGCAATGCGCGGCGGATCACGTTCGAATACGTCATGCTGCGGGACGTCAACGACAGCGAGGCCGAGGCGCGCGAGCTGGTGCGGTTGATCGCCGGTATCCCCGCCAAGGTGAACCTCATCCCGTTCAACCCGTGGCCCGGCAGCGCCTACGAGCCGAGCACCGGCAACCAGTTGGCCCGCTTCGCGCGGATCGTCCAGGATGCCGGCTTCGCGTCGCCGATCCGCGTGCCGCGCGGGCGAGACATCCTGGCCGCCTGCGGGCAATTGCGCACGGAGAGCCGGCGCACCAGATCGGCGTCATGATCGACGACCAAGACGCCAAGCCCGCGCCGCCAGCAACTCCGCTGGTGCCGCCGGAGGAACTCGCCCCGGAAGTGGGCGGCCGGAAGGGGCCGGAGCCCACGCGCTATGGCGATTGGGAGAAGGACGGTCGCTGCACTGACTTCTAACCCCGGCGGGCCAGCGCGGCGCTGACCGTGTTCTCCAGCAGGCAGGCGATCGTCATCGGACCGACCCCGCCCGGGACCGGGGTGATCGCCCCCGCCACCTCGATCGCCTCCGCAAAGGCCACATCGCCGACCAGCCTGCCGTCTGGCGCGCGGTTGACCCCGACATCGATGACGGTCGCGCCCGGCTTGATCCAGTCGCCGCGGACCAGTTCGGGACGGCCCACGGCAGCCACGATGATGTCCGCCTCGCGGCACCGCTCCCGCAGATCGACGGTCCGGCTGTGCGCGATGGTCACGGTAGCGTCCGCGTTGAGGAGCAGTGCCGCGACGGGGCGGCCGACGATGCTCGAGCGGCCGAGCACGATCGCCCGGGCGCCCCGAAGCAGCGCGTTGGCGTGATCCAACAATTTGATGATGCCGCGCGGCGTGCAGGGCGCGAGGGTCGAGGCGCCATCTTGCAGGCGGCCGGCATTGATCGGGTGGAACCCGTCGACGTCCTTGGCCGGGTCGATCGCCTCGATGATCGCCCGGGTGCCGATGTGCTTCGGGAGCGGGAACTGGACGAGGATGCCGTCCACCTCCGGGTCGCGGTTGAGGCCATCGATTCGGTCCATCAACTCGGCCTGGGTCGTCTCGGCCGGCATGCGGTGCGTGGTTGCCCGGATGCCGGCTCCTTGGGCGGCGCGATCCTTGTTGCGGACATAGACCGCGCTGGCCGGGTCCTCGCCGACCAGGACGACCGCGAGACCCGGGCGGAAGTCGAGCTGCTCGACCCGGCGGGCCAGATCGGCCCGCAGGGCTGCAGCCAACGACGTGCCGCTGATGATGGTTGCCGTCATGGAGGAACTCTTACCGCGTCGACGTCAGTAGAAACTCCAGACGCCCGTCGCGATGCCGCCGAACAGCGTGCGGACCAGCGGCACGGCGATATATTGCAGCAGCAGGATCGCGACGAGCGGGCTCAGATCGATGCCGCCGAAATTCGGCAGCAGATTGCGGATCGGCCGCAGCATCGGCTCCGTCACCCGATAGAGAAAATCCCCGATCGTCCAAACCAGGCGGTTGCGGGTGTCGAGCACGCCGAATGCGGTCAGCATGGACACGACAGCCGAAAGAATGAGCGCCCAGATCAGCAGGTTGATGATGACGAGGATCAGTTCGTAAATGCCAGCAAGCAGCGTCACTGTTGTTTCCTTGGAGCGGGCGGACCCTACCGTGCGCCCGGGTTACTCGCAACCGACGCGGCACGTCAGAAGCAGGGTTGACTTGGCAGGCCTGGCTGAGCATTTTCCGACCCCTGCACGGCGGGGCTGTAGCTCAGTTGGGAGAGCGCCTCGTTCGCAATGAGGAGGTCAGGGGTTCGATTCCCCTCAGCTCCACCACGCCGGCAGGCGACACCGGACTCATTCGGTTGGCTTTATGGTGAATAGGCTGATGCCGCGCTTGAGGCCCCATGCGACGGCGTCCGGCGTGCAAGGTTGGCCGACGATCCATCGCGCCTTTCCCGCGTTGGGCAATTCCGTGACCGCGGCCAGTTCCGGCGACCAGATCAGCTGGATGAAGTCGAGATCGAGCGCCGCCAGCTCGAGGGCGGGGAGCAGCTCTGCCGAAACCGCGCGCAAACAGACCCGATAAGATCGACCGCGTGCGAAGTTGCGCGCAAAAGCGAACGCGGCGGCGTCGGAGGCGATATCGACTGGCAGAAAGCTGATCACCAGGCGGCTGCGGAAAGCTGCTGGCAGCGCGAGGTCGAAGCGGAGGAATTCCGGGCTGAGGACGCTGGCGACGTTCAGCGTCAGGCTGAACGGTCCCGCCCCACGGAGCTCTTTCGGGTCGCTTAGGATGGACAGCATCCGCCGGTCGAGCACGCGCGTGAGCCGACGGAACAGCCACACGTCCGATCTGGCATCGCGGCCCGGAGCGACCGTTTCGATCAACTCCGGGATCGAGAGCGAACGCTCTTCCCAGGCCAGCCGCGCGGTTCCGCCAGTGTAGTGACACACCGGCCGGCGACGCGCGAAGCGGCTCAGATCGGTTCCGGCGAGGCTCTGCTCCAACCGGTCGAGTTCGGCCGGCTCGAGCGGCGGCCGCGCGATGCTCGCTTGTTGCGGATCTTCGGCGATGGGATTTGGCCCGGCATCCTCCACCGGCAACGCGGTCTTTACCGCCTCCAGCAAAGCCTCGCCCTCACCCGGCAACTCATACAGGCCGATCAAGTGCTGCAGCGACGGCGCATCCATGGGTTGCTGTTGCAGAAACTGGTTGAGCCCATCCATCGCCTGAGTCAGGGCTCCGGCTGGATCACCCTTCCAGCTGATGACCAGCCGGCCGCCCGGAAGGTCGTGCCGTGCCGCCCGATCCGCTGCAGTCAGCGGAGCCAGGATCGCGTGCGCGGACCGCAACTGCTCGGGCCGAGACAGCGAGGGAGGCAGGCGGTCTGTCCAAAACAGCAGCGCGCGGCGGGACACACCAGAGCTCGAGCTCGTGCGGACCAACTCGGACAGCGATTCCAGGCCGGCCGCCGTGTCGCTCATGCGGTCTGCTCTGCGCCGGAGATCGACGTATCCAGGAGCGCAAGGTTCTGACAGCCGGTCCGCCCGGCCGGTGTCACGGCGCGCTCGCGCTCGATGCATTTACGCAGTGTGCACGCCCCGGCGGACGAACAGACCGCCAGCCGGCCAGCGGCGAGGATGGCGTCGATGTGCCGGCCCTGAAACCGGCGGACACCGCGTGCCATCCCCCACCGTACCGCATCCTCGGTATCGGCCTTCTGAATGATGACCTTCGCCGGCCCAATCTCTTTCAGCGCGGCGTCGACGATATCGCCGGCTTGCAGGATCTGACGCGACCAGTCGAGCTTCAGCCAATCACAGCCGAACTTACCCAGTTTCGTCACGAGCAAGGCATGGTGCGTCACGTCGTCGAGAACCATGCTGAAGCCGGCGTCCTGGACGCGCGAGCGGGCCCGCATGAAATTTTCCGTGTCGGCGAACGCTTCCAACAGAGCGACCTCGACGGCTACCCGCGTCTCCGTCCGTGCGGCTGTCTCGGCGAGGATCGCGAACGACGGTGAGAGCACCGCCTCGAGGCTCATGTTGACGTGCAGGACCGTGTTGCCGCCTCTCAACCCGGCGAGCATCGGCCGGTCATGCTCCAGATCAGCCACCACGGCAGACAACATCGCACCGTCGAGCTTGGCGGTAAGGTGGCGAAAGAGGAACGGGTCCGACGTGACGTGTCCGGAAGCCGCTGCCCTGGCCTCGAGCGCGGGCAGTGAAAATCGGACCTCGCGGTACAACGGACGCACGCGTTCGGACCCGCCGACGGTCACGAGCACGCCGGTTTGCCGCTCGAGCAACTCGCGGATGCGGCGGATCTCGACGGCGTTGAACAGGGTCATCACCGCGGCGAAACCGCTGTCTTTCTCGGCTTTTTCGGGCGCCGCCGCGATCGTCGGTAACGCGTCGAGAAAGGCGGAGAGCTCCTTCAGATTGTTGGGCAGCGACCAGCGGCTCAGGATCAAGCCGGGATCGGGTGCGTCGGCCGAGAAAAGGCTGCCCAGCGTCGCTGCCAGGCTCACGCCGTTGTCGCCAGGCGGGAAAAGCAGCGCGAGATCGCCGTTGACGAGAGTGAACAGCTGCCCCCTGTACCGCGATGCGGCATTGTCGAGCACGGAGCGCGCGATTCGCTCGTGGTGCGGCCGCGGCGCCGGCGGAGCCAGGCGGGACAGATGCAAACCGAGCACGGTCCAGCCCGATTGGCGCCCTCGCAGCGCACGCTGGACGGCGTCACGCAGGGGCAGCGCCGCGTCTTGCGTCGCTCGGAGCAGCGGGGCTCCTTGTTGTGCCGACAAGAACAGTGTCGTCGTCTCCAGTTCGTCCCGGTAGGATGCCTTCTTATGGTTACGAAAGAATTAGCGGCGGTGCAGGAAACGACTGGAACGCCCGATCGCATCTACGCCATCGGCGACATCCATGGCGAAGCCGGCCGCCTGCGGTCGATCCACGCGATGATCCGCGACGACCTCGACGAACGCCCGGTCGAGCGCGCGGTGATCGTCCATCTGGGCGATTACATCGACCGCGGCCCCGACTCGGCGGGCTGTCTCGAGCAACTCTCCCAAGGGTCCCCCGTCAGCGGCGTCCCCTGCTGCAATTTATTGGGAAACCACGAAAAGATGTTGCTTAACGCCTTGGAGCGGCCGACCGAGGCGACGCTTTGGCTGCGCAATGGCGGTAACGCGACCCTGCGCAGCTGGGGCATCGACCCGGCCAGCGATCCCACGAGCTGGAGCGAGATGATCCCGAAATCGCATCTCGACTTCCTGGAAACGCTGCTCCCCATGTTCCTCGCTGCACCCTATCTGTTCGTGCACGCGGGCGTTCGCCCCGGCATCCGGCTGCCGATGCAGAGCCTCGAGGACATTCTTTGGATCAGGGAGGGCTTCCTCGACTGGGACGGCAAGATGCTGCCCGACGCCCCAGCGTTGCGGATCGTACATGGCCACACGCCGAGCGAAGAGCCCGAACTAAGGCCGAACCGGCTCGGCATCGACACCAATGCCGCCCGTGGAGGAAAACTAACCTGTGCGGCCCTTAGCTCAGGTTCCGTTTACTTTCTTCAGGCATGATATCCATCGACCGTTGTCATTTGCTTGCCACACGCGATCCAAGAAGGTAGCCGTGACGCATGGATAATGCCCAACCCGGAAGCAAATCCGCCCGTCCAGGGCCGATCGATCCGGGCCGAGATGTTTCGCCGGACGACGCTGCATTGTCGAACGCGGTGCGCCGACTCGCGCGCACCAGCGTGACCGTGATCGGCGACGTCATGCTCGACCGCTATATATATGGTGTGGTCGACCGGGTCAGTCCGGAAGCGCCGGTGCCGATCCTCCGTGTCGAACGGGAAACGGCGATGCCGGGTGGGGCGGGCAACGTCGTGCGCAATCTGACCGCGCTTGGTGCTGCGGTCGCGTTCGTCTCCGTGGTGGGCGATGATCAGGCCGGGTCGGATCTTACCGGCCTCGTCGGTGGACAGCCCGGCATCGAGCCTTGGATGCTGATCGAAGGCGCGCGCACCACCACGGTGAAAACCCGGTTCGTCAGCCAGGGTCAGCAATTGCTTCGCGCCGATCGCGAGCAGAACCAGCCGATCAGCGCGAAACTCGCCGAACGGATGCTCCGGATCGCCGGCGACACCCTGGCGGCCACGTCCGTCACCGTGCTGTCCGACTATGCCAAGGGCGTTCTCTCCGGGGATATCCCGGCGCAACTGATCGCCGCCGCCCGGCAAGCCGGCCGCCCCGTGGTGGTCGATCCCAAGGGACGTGATTTCGCCCGCTATGCCGGTGCAGACGTGATAACGCCCAATCGCCGCGAGCTGGCCGAGGCGACCGGAATGCCGGTCGACGAGGAATCCGATCTCGTCCTGGCCGCCAAGCACGTCCGTGAGTTGCATGGGTTCGGGGCCGTGCTGGTGACCCGGTCGGAAGACGGGATGACGCTGGTCGACGCCGATGGCGCACACCATTTTCCGGCCGAAGCCATCGAAGTGTTCGACGTCTCGGGCGCCGGTGACACCGTTGTGGCCACGTTGGCGGCTGGGCTGGCGGCCGGGCTGGACATGAAGGTCGCGGTCCGCCTGGCCAACATCGCGGCTGGGGTCGTGGTCGGCAAAGTTGGAACGGCAGTCGCGCGGGGCGAGGATCTCTTGCGCGTGCTGACTCCCCAAGTCAGCACGCTGCGCAAGATCGTGACCCGGGACGCGGCGGCCGAACAGGTCGAGCGCTGGCGCCGCAAGGGCTGGCGCACCGGGTTCACCAATGGCTGCTTCGACCTGCTGCACCCCGGCCACGTGCACCTGCTCGAACAGGCCCGCGGCCAGTGCGACCGCCTTGTCGTCGGCCTCAACTCCGACGCGAGTGTCCGCCGCCTCAAGGGCAAGACCCGGCCGATCCAGCAGGAGGCCGCCCGTGCGGCGGTGCTGGCCAGCCTCTCCGCCGTCGATCTCGTCGTGATCTACGACGAGGATACGCCACAAGAGACCCTCGAGGCCTTGCGTCCGGACCTCCTGGTCAAGGGTGCGGATTACACGATCGACCGGATCATCGGGGCCGACCTGGTGCAGAGTTGGGGCGGCAAAGTATGGTTGGCCGAGCTGCTGAACGGCTACTCGACTACGGCAACCGTCCGCAAGCTGTCGGCCGGCGCCGGCTGACCCTACTCCGCCATCAGGGCGGACCGTAGCCCGGCCATGCCATCAGGGTCGTCGCGAGAGGCCAACCGCCGGGCCGCCAGCATCGCGAAGCGATGCAGCAAGGCCCGTCTCCGGGCGGGCGCCAGCGGGTGCGGCGACGCTTCGCGGATCAACTCCGCCTCGCGACCGCAGGCAACGATCAATCCCGTCTGTTCAGGCAGCAACGCGAGCGGAAAATCGGGGTCGACCGCGAAATACAGCGCATCGGCGTAGTGCCGGTATTCCGGCCATTTGGCGTCCGTTTGAAAGTCGCGCGGCCCCGATTTGATCTCGATGCACGCGAACCCGCCATCCCCGCGCAACGCCAGAATATCGGCCCGCCGATTGTTCGGCAGCGGCACCTCATGGACCGGCGACCACCCCAGCCGCACGCACAGTAGCGCCGTCGCGCGACGGATCGCGGCGGCCCGCTCGGGAAAGCTCACGACGCTCATTCACGTTTTGTACCAGGCTTCCCGACCCGGCGCCACTCCGTCGTTGGCCCGGGCACGCGAGCCCGGGCCTGCCGATCAGCCGAACAGCCAGCGCGTCAGCCGGTTGAACCCGGACTCGCCGGTCTCGCGCGCGTCCTGCGCCAAGCGCTTGACCCGCTTGCGACCGTCGGCGACGGCGTCCTCCACATCGTCGCGATCCGGCAGTCGCTTCTTGGCCTGCTTGGCGTGCTTCTGCGCCCGCTTGCGCCCCTGCTCGACCATGTCGTCGACATCGTCCCGGTCGGGCAGGCGATCGGCCAAGCTCCGGAACCAGCCGCGGCCGCGCGACCGTCCCTGCTCGATCGCGTCGCTCACATCGTCCCGATCGGGCAAGGTATCGCTTGCCGTCCTGGCCCAGCTCCGCGCCCGCTTGCGCCCGCGCTCGAGGACCTCCGACACGTCGTCCTGATCCGGCAACTGCGAGGCGACGTTGCCCGCGAACCGGCGTGCGCGCCGCCGCCCTTCCTGGACCGCGTCAGAGACGTCGTCCGGGTCCGGTAGCCTGGAGCGGAGATCCTCCGCGAAACGCCGCGCCCGCTTGCGGCCCGTCTCGGCCAAGCCCGGCAAGTCCAGTTCATCGACCTGGTCACGCGCCCGTTCGGCATAGTCGGCCGCCAGGTCGGCGTAGCTGCGGGCTTGATCGTACAGGTAGTCGCGGCCGTCCGCGATCGCTTGCCGCCCGCCCTCGACCCGCTCCTGGATCGACGGACCGCGCTCGATCACGACATTGTCCTTCCAAGGCGCCAGCAGCCGCGTCCCAAGATCGGTCAACAAGCCAAAAACGACGTGCGACAGCGCACTTTTGGCATGATCGCGCGCCGGGTAATCGAGCGGCCCCTTGGCCAGCCCCAGGGCCGGCGTACCGATCTCGTCGCCGAGGATGAACGTCGCCACCCCGTAGAGCGAGCCGCGCCCGGTCGTGACCGAGGGCGCCATCCCGCGCAGCAGGCCATAGAGCGCGCCGACCCCGATGCCGACCCCGTAATGCACCGTGTGCCCGGCCACGCTCTTCTGCTTGTCGTCGATGGAAACGCCGGCCGCGTCGGCGGCCTTGGCAGCAGCGGCATGGGCCGGGCCCGGCGCGGCACTCGCGCGTCCGGAATGGGTCAGCGACCAATCCATCTTGCTGATCAGCCAAACCGCCGCGCCACCGGCGATCGCTCCGGCAATAACGTCGCGGCCAACCCCGCCCGTCGTATAACGTCCCATCTAAAACTCCCGTCTCAATCCTACCTCAACCTCACGGAGCGGCGAGGGTTCGGCACGCTCGGCCTTTTTATCGGGATCAGCGGCGCGGCAGGAATGCGTCGACGGTCGCCACGAATGCGTCCGGCGCGTCGGCGTGCAGCCAGTGGCCGGCATCGCGGAGCGAGGCGAAGCGCGCCGCCGGGAACAGGGCGCGGAATTTCGGCCGATCCTCCAGCTTGACGTAGTCGGACCGCTCGCCCCGGAGCACGAGTGTCGGGCCGCCATAGACCCCCTCGCCTGCCGCGTCGGCCCAGCCTTCGATCGCCGGCAGCGCCTCGGCGATCTCCGCCAGCCCTATCCGCCAGGATGGCGCGGCGCCAAACCGCAGGTTCGACAGCAGGAACTGCCGCATCGCCGTGTCCGGCACCGCGTCCGTCAGCGCGGCATCGGCCGCGGTGCGGGTCAGGCCCGGCTCCAGCCTGAGGGCCAGCATCGCGTCGGCAATCTCGCGATACCGCGGCGGATACGGCACTGGCGCGATATCGGCGATCAGCAGGCGGCTGACCCGCTCCGGGTGGCGCAGCGCCGCCGTCATGACCACCTTGCCGCCCATCGAGTGCCCGACGAGCGCGGCCTGCTCAAGCCCCAGCGCGGTCAAGGTCTCCAGCACGTCCGCCGCCATGATGGCGTAGTCCATGGCCGGGTCGTGGCCGCTGCGGCCATGGTTGCGCAAATCCATCGTCACGACCCGGCGTCCGATCGCCAACCGCTTCTGGATGGTCGCGAAATTGCTGGCCGTGCCAAACAGTCCGTGCAGGATGACGGAGGGCGGGCCCTCCCCCCCATCGTTGACATGCAGCATCATGCGGAGGGTCCTTTCGTCGCGGCCAACCCGGCCGCCGCCAGGATCAACCCGGCCCCGAGCACCATGTCGAGTCCGAGCGGCTCGTCCAGGAACAGGCTGGCCAAGATGACCCCGAGCGCCGGCCCGGCGAGGAAGCCGACCGAGGCGACCACCATCGGCAGCAACGCCTGCGCCTGCATGATGCACCACGTCCCGGTCGGCGCGATGAGCAGCCCGACCAGGAGCAGCGGCACGAGTGCGGCGAGTGGCCAAGCGCCGGGATCATGACCGAGCGTGATCGGCGCGAGCGCCACGGTCGCCAAGCCGAAGCTCCAGGGCAGCAATTCCAGCATCGACATCGCCGGCGGGAACCGCCGCACGATCAGCATCGCCAGCGCCCAACAGAGCGAGGCGCCCATCAACTCCGCATGGCCGGTCACCAGATGCGGGGCGGCCCAGTCGATCGACCACGGCCCGGTCAACACGGCGATGCCGCAGAGGCCCAGCCCCGCCGCGGCCCAGCGCCGCGGCGTGATGCGTTCGTGGAGCACCAGCAGGGCCAGCGGCACCGTGAACACGATGGTGCAGTTGGCCAGCAACGCGGTGAGCCCCGCCGGCACCCAGGCAATCGCGGCGTGGGAGAAGGCGAAGAACCCGGCCAATTGCAGCAGCCCGATCGCGAGCAACGCGGGCAGGTCCCGCCGTCCGGGGCGACGCAGCCGGCCGATGACCAACAGCAACACCGTGCTGACGACGGCCGAGAACCCGGCGCGGCCGAACGCGAACCAGCCCGATGCCGCGCCCTGCAGCAGCGCATAGCGCGTCAGCGGCCAACTCGCGCCGAGCAGCGTGGCAGCCGCGGCGAGATAGAGCAGCCCGGCGCGCGACTTCGTCTGGCTCTGGATCAACCGGCCGCGCCCTCGGTATTGAACAGCAGCACCCGGCTGTCCGCGCCGATCGCCAGCGCCGCGCGAAGCCGAGCATCGTCCGCCGCCGCCAGCAATCCGGCCAACCCGGCCGCCCCCGACCCCTGCGACCCCACGCCAAGCCCGGCCAGCAGCCGCACCGCGTCGTGGGCCGCGGCGTCGTCGATGGCCAGGAACGCGGTCGCCGAGCGCTCGAGTTCCTGCCACGCCAACAGGCTCGGCTCGCCGCAGGCGAGGCAGTCCATGGTGGTGTCCAGTGCGGTGATGGACGTCAGCGCCCGGCGTTCCGCGCTGGCGAGCAGGCAGGCGGCCCGCTCTGGCTCGACCACGACCAGCGCGGGCAGCGTGCCGAGCCGCGCCCGCAGATGCACCGACACCGACGCGGCGACGCCGCCGACCCCCGCCTGGATGAACACGTGAGTCGGCGCCGGTCCCTCCCACTGGTCGAGCGCCTCGTCGACCATGACGCGGTAGCCCTGCATGATCAGCCGCGGCACTTCGGTATACCCCGGCCAGGACGTGTCGGAGACCACGAACCAGCCTTCCCGCGCGGCGATCTCGCGGGCCGCCCGCACGCTCTCGTCATAGGTCCGGCCGGCCCGTGGCACCGCCGCGCCGAGCCGCTCGATCGCCGCGACCCGGTCGGCGCCCACGCCCGCATGCACGAAGATGCAGCATCGCGCCCCGACACGCCGTGCGCCCCAGGCGACGCTGCGCCCGTGATTGCCGTCCGTGGCGCAGGTGACGGTCAGGTTGCCGGTCGGGTAGCGCCCGGCACGCAGGTCCGCCGTGGTCGGCGCGTCGGCGATTCCGCGCCGGGCCAGCTCCGTCATGACGACGTCGCCCACCGCGTAGGCGCCGCCGAGCGCCTTGAAGCTCCCGAGGCCGAATCGGCCGCCCTCGTCCTTGATGGCGACGGCGGCGATTCCGGCCCGCGCGGCCAACGACGGCGCCGGGCGGAGCGGCGTCGGGGCGTAGTCGGGCCATGACGTGATCTCCGCCTTGGCGCGGCGGAAGCCTCCCGCGGGCAAGACCACGAGTCCGGGCGCACCCGGGGTCGGATTAACGAAGCTGCGCACCATCGTGCGCCAATTAGGCCCGCGCTCCCGCGTCCGCCTAGCGGCAAACGACGGGCGAGCCCAGAATATCGTGCCCGCCGGGTTGATCCCGTCGCCATCTGGACGCACAACGGTCGACGCCATTCCCGACTGGCACAGAATGCGTCCGTTCACCGGTACCATCCACTTACGCGACGCCGCCACGGCCGGTGTCTTGCGGCAGCGACGCAAGATCGAGCATGCGGTCGCCCACGCGCCAGCCAAGTTGCGCGCCATCGTGCGTGCCGACGAGATCTGGCTCGTGGTGTTGGCGGGCGCGGTGGGCGCGGGCGCCGGCGCGGTAGTCGTGGCGATGGGCGAGACGGCGCAGCTCATGCACCGCATGTTCTACGCGTTGGCCCGCGGCGAATACCTCTCCTCCCAGCTCGCGATCGACCCGGTCCGCGCCCTGCTGGTGCCGTCGCTGGGCGGGTTGGTGCTGGGGCTCGCCGGGCTGGCTGCGACGCGGTGGATCTCGCGCCGGGTCGTGGACCCGATCGAGGCGAACGCGCTGTATGGCGGCACGATGTCGTTCAAGGACAGCTTGGTCGTGGTCGCGCAGACCCTGTGGTCGAACGGGGTCGGCGCCTCGGTGGGCCTCGAGGCGGGGTACGCGCAGATCGGGTCGGCCATCGCGTCGCGCTTCGGGCGCTACTTCCGGCTGCGGCGGTCGGACATGCGGCTCATGGTCGGCTGCGGCGCGGCCGGGGCCATCGCGGCGGCGTTCAACGCGCCGCTGACCGGTGCGTTCTACGCGTTCGAGCTCGTCATCGGTACCTACTCGCTGGCCTCGCTGGCGCCGGTGGTCATGGCGGCGATCTCGGCCGTGACGGTCATGCGGGTCCTGGTCGGCGGCGGCGATACGCTCGATATCCGGGTGCCGACGGTGATCGAGGCGGTCGACTACGTGCCGATCCTGGCGCTGGGCATGCTCTGCGCCCTGGTCGGGATCGCCATCATGCGCGGGGTGACGATCGTCGAGGACCTGTTCCGCCGCAGCAAGCTGCCGGTCTGGGCGCGGCCGGCGGTGGGTGGGGTGGCGCTCGGTGCACTGGCGCTGCTCACGCCGGCGGTGCTGTCGTCGGGGCACTCGGCGATGCGGGCGGTGCTGGACTCGCCCTACCCTTTGCAGCACCTGGCGCTGCTGATGGTGGTCAAGGCGGCGGCGTCGGCGATCAGCATCGGATCGGGCTTCCGCGGCGGCTTGTTCTTCGCCTCGCTGTTCCTCGGGGCCTTGCTGGGCAAGCTGTTCGCCGGGCTGCTGGCCGTCGTGACGGTGGTGCAGGCGCTGCCGGCAGTGGTGTGCGCGCTGGTCGGCATGAGCGGTCTCGCCGTGGCGGTGGTCGGTGGGCCGCTGACGATGGCGTTCTTGGCGCTGGAGAGCACCGGGTCGCTGCCGATGACGGTCGCCGTGCTCGCGGCCTCGGTGGTGTCGGCGATCACGGTCCGCCGCACCTTCGGCTACAGCTTCGCGACGTGGCGCTTCCACCTGCGCGGCGAGGCGATCCGCAGCGCCGTCGATGTCGGCTGGATCCGCACGCTGACGGTCGGCAAGATGATGCGGCGCGAGTTCCGCCGGGTGCCGCTCGACATGACGCTGGAGACGTTCCGCCGCCAGTTCCCGCTCGGCAGCATCGGCCGGGCGATCGCGGTCGACCAGGCCGGTCGCTATGCCGGCATCCTCGCCGTCTCCGAGGCGCACGCGGCGGATGACGAGACGGGCACCGTGGCGGACGTCGTGCACCATTCGCTGGCGGTGCTGCTGCCGCAGATGACGATCAAGGAAGCCGTCGGCCTGTTCGAGGCGGCCGAGAGCGACGAACTCGCCGTCGTCGATTCGGCGGAGTCGATGCGGGTGATCGGCACGCTGACCGAGCAGTTCGCGCTGCGCCGCTACACCGACGAACTGGAAAAGCGCCGCCGCGAGCTGTCGGGGGAGTAGGTCGATGCGGTGTTGCTACTGTTAGTAGTCGATCAAATACAGGTGTCCAAAAAGACGTCTAACTCGACCTAGCGGGAACGGTTCCAGCCCGGCTGCGTCGCTCTCATCATAAACCAACCTTACAAAATGATTACCGCTAGCTACCAATCCGACCGACACATCCCAGCTTTCGATAACGGCGTATGCTGGTTGACCTGGAACCGTAGCGCCTGTGGCAATCGCCTTGCATCGGGCATTATTCGCTGCAGCGTACAAGACCCAGGGATCGAATAATGGCACGGCGTGAATGATGGACCAACCAATTGGAAAAGCTGCTATCGCTACGATACCACTCAGAAGGGAACGGAAGCGAAGCCGCCAGAAGTCCAGGCCAATCAAGATTAACAAACCTGAAGCAAAATACGCTAACGGCAGCAGACTTAGAAAACTTCCTATTTCCAGCAGAGCCCTAGTGGATGAGCCCAACGTTCCGCGACCGTTGAGCGGCCAAAAGTCTAAGACGAGCCTGCTCTCGGCAAATATGCCTCCACAAACGCACGCCACCCAGATGCGGGTCGTTCTCCACCCATCGTTTGATCTCGCAATACCATGCTCAAGGGAG
>CAZZVQ010000022.1:0-28216 GCA_964657565.1 uncultured Acetobacteraceae bacterium | reverse complement strand
GGCGACCTCACGAATGCAGCGCGAACAATACCAACGACCGGCCGGCCAGCGGGTAGACCGAGCCGATCGCGTAGGTCTCGCCGCCCAGGTAATCCGGTGCGTTGGTGTCCAGCACCCGTTCCCATAGCTTGCCCGCAGTGCAGTCCGGCAGGACGTATCGCCAGACGCCCGCATTGGCGTTGAGGATGATCAGCACCGTCACGTCGCTGCCGGGTGTCGGGATACCGGTGCGCTGCGCGCGTCCATCGATCAGCATGCCGAGACAACGGATCCGCTGATCGCCCCAGTCGGCGTAGGTCATCTCACGCCCGTCCGCACTGATCCAGGTGACGTCCTTGACGCCGCCGAGGACCCGGTTCTCCGCACCGGTGAAGAAGCGCGCGCGATGCAGGATCGGATATTGCTGGCGCAGTTGGGCCAGCCGACGCACGAAACCGGCCTGCTCGAGGGCCCATTCCGGCAGGTCCCAATCGATCCAACTCGTGAGGTTGTCCTGGCAATAGGCGTTGTTGTTGCCGCCCTGGGTGCGGCCGAACTCGTCGCCGGCCAGCAGCATCGGGGTCCCCTGCGACAGCAGCAGCGTGGCAAGCATGTTGCGCATCTGGCGCCGGCGGACGGTGTTGACGGCCTCGTCGTCCGTCTCGCCCTCGATGCCGTGGTTCCAACTATGGTTCGCGTTGTGGCCGTCGCGATTACCCTCGCTGTTGGCCTCGTTGTGCTTGTAATCGTAACTGACGGTGTCGCGCAGGGTGAAACCATCATGCGCGGTGATGAAGTTCACCGCGGCCCACGGCTTGCGGCCGCGCTTGTTGAAGACGTCGGCCGAGGCGCACAGCCGCGCCGCCAAGGACGGCACCTTGCCCTCGTCGCCCATCCAGAACGCCCTGATCTCATCGCGATAGCGGTCGTTCCACTCCGCCCAGCCCGGCGGGAACCCGCCCACCTGATAGCCCCCGGGTCCGAGATCCCAGGGTTCCGCGATCAGCTTGACGCCGTTCAGCACCGGGTCCTGCTGGCAGACGTGCAGGAAGCCGCTGCCCTGGTCGAAACCGTGCCATTCGCGGGCCAGGATGGTGCACAGGTCGAAGCGGAAGCCGTCGACATGCATTTCCTGCACCCAGTAGCGCAGGCTGTCGGCCACCATCTGCACGACGCGCAGATTGGACAGGTTGAGCGTGTTGCCGGTGCCGGTATCGTTGATATACAGGCGCTTGTTGTCCGGTAGCAGGCGATAGTAGCTGTCGTTGTCGATGCCGCGGAACGACAGGCTGGGGCCGAGCTCGTTGCCCTCCGCGGTATGATTGTAGACGACGTCCAGGATCACCTCGAGCCCGGCGTCGTGCAGGTGGGCGACCATCTCCTTGAACTCGGCATGCGCGAAGGCCGGCTTGCTGCTGTAGCGCGGGTCCGGGGCGAAGAACCCGATCGTGTTGTAGCCCCAGTAGTTGACGAGATCCTTCTCCATCAGGAACCCGTCATCGACGAGCGCATGCACCGGCAGCAGCTCGACGCTGGTCACGCCCAGGCCGCGGATCCACTCGATCACATGCTTGTCTGCCAGGCCCGAATAGGTGCCGCGCAGCTCGGGCGGCACGTCGGGGTGCAGCTTGGTGAAGCCTCTGACATGGGTCTCGTAGAGCACCGTCCGTTCCCAGGGCACGTCCGGTCGGCGGTCGCGCAGCCAGGTGAAGGCCGGGTCGATGACGACGCATTTGGGCACGAACGCGGCGCTGTCGCGAGCGTCGAAGGTCGTGTCATCGCCGGACTCACGGATGTAGGCGTAGACCTCCGGGCCCCAGGTCACGCTGCCGACATGGCCCTTCGCATAGGGATCGAGCAGGAGCTTGTGGTTGTTGAAGCGATGCCCGGCCTGCGGCTCCCATGGGCCCCACACGCGATAGCCATACACCGTGCCCGGGCGCGCATCCGGCAGATAGCCGTGCCAGACCTCGTCGGTATATTCCGGCAGCTCGACCCGCTCGAGCTCCCGGGTGCCGGTCTGGTCGAACAGGCAAAGCTCCACTTTGGTCGCATTGGCGGAGAACAGCGCGAAGTTCACGCCGACGCCGTCCCATGTCGCGCCGAGGGGATGCGGCAATCCCTCGGCGATCCGCGACGCTCTCATCCAGTCGGTTCGCTCTCGTCTAAACTCGCCGGAGCATCCGACACAGACGCGGCGTAATTGCAATGCCTCGCGGCGTTTTCCATAGTCTCTCGGTCCATGGAGACCGAGTCTTGATCGATCGACGCCTCATTCTTCTTGCCCTGCTTGGCCTCTCAGGATGCGGCAGCGTCTTGACCGAGAGCACCGCCGCGCTCTCCGGCGTCGCCGGTGCGGCGACCGGCGCGGCCATCTCGCACAGCGCCACCGTGGCGGCTGCCGTCGGCCTCGGGGTCGACTCCGCCGCGCGCGAGGGCCTGCGCTTCGTCGAGCGCCGCGTGCATCGCTTCGAGCAGCAGCGTATCGCCGACGCGGCGGGACCGCTCCCCGTCAACACGGTCGGCACCTGGTCGGTCAGCCACGATATCCCGATCGAGAATGACGAGCAGGGCCAGATCGTCGTCAGCCGTGAGTTCGGCGGCCTGGGCTTCCGCTGCAAGGAGATCGTGTTCTCGGTCGACACCACCACCAAGCAGGGGCTGGACCGGCAATTCTACACCGCCACCATCTGCTCCGACGGTGCCAAATGGCGCTGGGCGACGGCCGAGCCCACCACGCGGCGGTGGGGCGATCTGCAATGACCCGGGTGGCCGCGCTGTTGCTGGCCGCGCTCTCGCTACAGGCGTGCAACGCCATCCCAGACATCGCGGGCGTCGTGGCCGGCGCTGGCGCCGGGTCGGGTTCGGCCAACCCGGCCGTCGGCATCGCGGTCGGCATTGCCGTCCGGTCCGGCGTGCGGGTGCTGACCGACTACTTCGACCGCAAGCGCGCGACCGCTGAGCAAGACGCCATCGCCGAGGCGGCCGGCAGCGCCCCGATCGGCCAGGCGCGCGCCTGGGAGATCCGGCACACCATCCCGATCGGCAACGAGCACGGCAATTTGGAGCCGGTCCGCGAATTCACGACGCCGCTGGCTACCTGCCGCGAGATCGTCTTCACCGTCGTCGACGGCGACGACAAGGACATCCTCACCACGACCTTGTGCCGCCACCCGGACGGCTGGCGCTGGGCCGCCGCCGAACCCGCCGTCGATCGCTGGGGGTTCCTGCAATAGGTCCAGGCGTCATCCACGAAGCCCCGGTTCGAGCCCGGGGGGGAAGACTTGGCTACTCCGCGGCCGCCGACGCCAACTGGAACCCGTGGAACTGCTGCCGCAGCGCGAGTTTGTTCAGCTTGCCCGTCGCCGTGTGCGGCAAGTCGGCGACGACCACCACCTCGTCCGGGATCCACCATTTGGCCACCTGGCCCTCATACAGGGCCAGCAGCGCCGCCGGGTCGATGGTCCGGCCGGGCTTGGGCACCACGATCAACAGCGGCCGCTCGTCCCAGCGCGGGTGCCGCGCCGCCACCACCGCCGCCTCGGCCACGTCGGGGTGCGACACGGCAATGTTCTCGAGCTGGATCGAGCTGATCCATTCGCCGCCGGATTTCACCACGTCCTTGGTCCGGTCGGTGATCTCCAGGAAACCGTCGGCGTCGATCGTGGCGACGTCGCCAGTCGCGAACCAGCCCTCGCCATTGGCCGCGTCCATCGTCGCGTTGAAGTAGCGCCGCAGCACCCAGGGGCCGCGCGCCTCCAGATTGCCGAACGTGTGCCCATCCCACGGCAATTCCGCCCCCTGATCGTCCACGATGCGGATCTGCAACCCGGGGACCGGCCGCCCCTGCTTGAGCATCAAGGCCCGCTGCTCGGCGGCGTCGAGCGTCTCGAACCCGGGCATCGGCGCGAAGATGGTGCCGAGCGGGCTCGTCTCCGTCATGCCCCAGGCATGGATGACGTGCACGCCGTAGTCGCGCTCCAGCGCGTCGGCGAGCGACGGCGGGCAGGCGGAGCCCCCAGTCACCAGGCGCTTCAACGTGGTCAGCCGCTCGCCGGTCTTCTGCAGATGCGCCAGCAACCCCATCCAGACCGTCGGCACCCCGGCGCTGAAGGTCACGCGCTCCTCGTTCATCAACTGGGCCACGCTGGGCCCGTCGAGGTGCCGCCCCGGCATGACGAAGCTCGCCCCGGACAGCGGCACCGCATACGGCAAGCCCCACGCATTGACGTGGAACATCGGCACGATCGGCAGCACCCGGTCGACGCTGCGCAGGCCGAACACGTCCGCGGTATTCAGCGCATAGGCATGGATCAGCGTGCTCCGATGGGTATACAGCACCCCTTTCGGCCGCCCGGTGGTGCCCGAGGTGTAGCACAGCGCGCTGGCCAGGTTCTCGTCCAGCACCGGCCAGGCGAAATCGTCCGCGGCGGCGTCGAGGATCTCCTCGTAGCACAGCAGCGCCTGACCCGGCGCCAGCGTGACCTCCGGCATCTCCGAGCGCTCCGCCAGCAGGACGATCGTGCGCACGGCGGGGATCTGCGGGGCGATGGTCTCGAGCAGGGCCAGGAAGCTCAGATCGGCGAACAGCACGAGGCTGCCGGCGTCGCGGATGATCCAGGCGATGTCGTCCGGCGCGAGGCGCGGGTTGACGGTATGGACGACAGAGCCCATGCCGCTGATGGCGTAGTATAGTTCGAGATGTCGGTAACCGTTCCACGCCAGCGTGGCGACCCGGTCATGCCGGGCGATGCCCAGCGCCTGCAACGCGCGCGCGAGCCGGCGCGCCCGGGCTTCGATTTCGGGGTAGCTCGTTCGGTGCAGGCTGCCATCGAGCCTGCGCGAGACAACCTCCGCGCGCTGGTGATGGCGCGCGGCATGCGCGATGATCGACGAAATCAGCAAAGGCTGCGTCTGCATCAATCCAAGCATGGCCGTTCCTCGTTCTACGCCGTTTTGCCGAAGTTTATCGTGCCTGCAGCTGCTTGTCGCCTTGGAGCGCCCCCTCAATGATCGACCACACCCACGACCCCTCCCTGCAGAGCTGGGTCGCCTCGGCCAACGGGCACCCGGATTTCCCGATCCAGAACCTTCCCCTCGGCGTGTTCAGCCCGCTCGCAGGCGCCCCCCGCGGCGGCATCGCGATCGGCGACGAGATCCTCGACCTGCGGGCGCTGCACGAAGCGCAGCTGCTCGACGACGAGGCGCAGTCGGCCTGCGACCACTGCGCGGGGCCCACGCTCAACGGCTTCCTCGCGCTCGGCGAGGGGCCGCGACGGGCGCTGCGCGATGCGATCAGCGCGCTGCTGCAGGAGGGTTCGGACGAGCGGGCCTATCTGCTGCACCGGGCGGCCGACTGCATGCTGTATCTGCCGGCGCAGATCGGCGACTACACGGATTTCTTCGCCGGCATCCATCATGCGCGCGCCACCGGGACCCTGATGCGGCCGGACAACCCGTTGCTGCCGAACTATAAATACGTGCCGATCGGCTATCACGGCCGCGCCAGCTCGGTCACCGCGCCGGGCGACGTCCGCCGGCCGTCGGGCCAGCGCAAGCCGGCCAAGGAGGCGTCGCCCAGCTACGGCCCCAGCCGCAACCTCGACTACGAGCTCGAGCTGGGGATCTGGGTCGGCACCGGCAACGCGCTGGGCACGCCGATCGCCATCGCCGACGCGCCGAAGCACATCGCCGGGTTCTGCCTGTTGAACGATTGGTCGGCGCGCGACATGCAGGCCTGGGAGTCGCAGCCGCTCGGCCCGTTCCTGGCCAAGAGCTTCCACACCACGATCAGCCCCTGGATCGTCACCCCCGAGGCGCTCGCGCCGTTCCGGGTGGCGCAGCCGCCGCGCCCCGAGGGGGACCCGGCTCCCCTGCCCTACCTGCTGGACGAGCTCGATCAAGGATCGGGCGCGCTGGCGATCGAGCTCGAAGTGCTGGTGACGACGCCGGCGATGAAGCGGCAGGGTTTGGCGCCGCACAGCCTGTCGCTGGGCCGCGCCACCGATCTGTATTGGACGCCTGCGCAATTGCTGACGCACCAGGCCAGCAACGGCTGCAACCTGCGCCCGGGGGATCTGCTGGGTACGGGGACGATCTCCGCGCCGGACGGGACCGGCAGCCTGCTGGAGATCACGAGCGGGGGCCGTCAGCCGGTCACGCTGCCGTCTGGCGAGGTGCGGCATTTCCTCGAAGACGGCGACGAGGTTTGCCTGCGCGCGCGGGCGCGTCGGGAGGGTGCCGCGTCGATCGGGTTTGGCGATTGCCGCGGGGTCATCCTACCGGCGTTGTGACGATCGACGATCTCGTCGACCCGCCATCGACGGACCTGACCGCCACGCCAACAGCACGACCACGCCGATGCCGAACCAGCCGACCATCGCCGGTTCCGGGATATCGACGAAGGTGTAGGCGATGCTCGGTTGGCCGGTCCAGGTCAACGTCGGGAGTGGCGTCAGGGCGCCCGCCTGTCCAAGGTCCACCCTGGCGGCGGCATCGACGCTGAACGGGGCGTCGCCGAGAAATGAGGCCGGGTCTAGATCGAAGGTTTGGTTGAAGACGCCGCTCACTGCGACACCCACGGCGCACGGCGTGTCGATGCAGGGGCGGAACACCTGGGATACGGGAGGCGCGTTGTTACCAAAGGTGAAGCCGAGGTCCAGCGATGTGTAGGGATCCAGGGCGGTTCCCGCGGCGGGCGTCAGCGTCCAGGAGGAGGTGACGGAAATCGCTAGGCGACGCAGCTCGGCGGCTGCCTGAGCCCGTCGGGCCGCTTCGCGCACCTGTTGCACCGCCGGAAGCAGGAGGCCGATGAGCACGCCGATGATGGCGATGACGACGAGAAGCTCGATCAGAGTGAAGCCGGCTTGGGCGTCCCCGTCACTGTGCCGTTGGCTCGGTCGCTGCATCGTTCCATCCTGGATCGGACGACGCATCGTCACATATTCGAGACGAACCCTCAACAGAAAACGTTACGCGCGCGCGTTGGCTCCCGGCCCTGCCAGCGGTGAGTTGTCGAAGCAGGTGAACAGGGCGCCCGGACCGGGATACACGGTTCCGCACCCGGCACCGCGCAGGTCTTCCTCGCGGAACCCACCAGACAGCACGCCGATCACCGTCATGCCGGCCCGTGTCGCCGCGATCGCGTCGTAGGGCGTATCGCCGATCGCCACGGCGTCGGTCGGCTTCATCCCTAGCTTGTCCATCGCTGCCTCGAAGATGTCCGGATCGGGCTTGGACCCGGTCACATCGTCCGAGCACGTCGACGCGTCGATCAAGTCCTTGATCCCGGCCACCTCCAGGTAGACGTCCAGCTCGCGCTGCTTGGCCGACGACGCGACGGCGACCTTCAAGCCGGCTTCCTTCAGCTTCCGCATCAGCTCCGGCACTGCGGAGAACGGCCGCACCAGATGTAGATACTCGGCGCGGAACAGATCGCCGCGGTATTTCTCCATTGCCTCGCCGTGGTCGGCCTGCTCTGCCTCTGATAGGAAGACCGGGATCAGCTTGTCGCCGCCTTTGCCGATCTGGCCGCGCGCCTCGATGAAGCTGACCTCATGGCCGAAATGGGCCAGGGCCCGCTGCCATGCCGCGGCATGCAGGTCGACACTGTCGACCAGCGTGCCGTCGACGTCGAAGATGGCGGCTTTCAAAATCCCCTCCTTAAAAGCCGAGAATTGCCTTGGCGACGATGTTGCGCTGGATCTCGTTGGAGCCGCCGTAGATGGAGATCTTGCGCCAGTTGAAGTAGATCGGCGCCGCCTCGGCCGCGTAATCCGGCCCGACCGGCGGCTCGTTGCTGCCCTCGTCGCTGTCGTCGTACGGCAGCACGTAGGGGCCGACCACATCCATCAGCAGCTCCGTCGTCGCCTGCTGCAGTTCGGACCCCTTCAGCTTCAGGATCGAGCTGGCGGGGTTGGGCTTGCCCTTCTCCCGCTTGTTCTCGTCGGCCACGATCCGGAGCTGCGTCATCTCGAGCGCCTTGAGCTCGATCTCCACCGCCGCCACCTTCTCGCGGAAATGCGGCTCGTCGATCAGCGGCCGATCCCCCACGCGTTCGAGCGCCGCAAGCTGCTTGATCCGCCGGATCCGAGCCTTGCTGACACCGACCCGCGCGATGCCGGTGCGCTCGTTGCCCAGCAGGAACTTGGCGTAATCCCACCCCTTGTTCTCCTGCCCGACCAGGTTCTCGACCGGCACCCGCACATCGTCGAAGAACACCTCGTTGACCTCGCGCCCGCCATCGATCGTCACGATCGGCCGCACCGTGATCCCCGGCGTCTTCATGTCGATCAGGATGAAGCTGATGCCCTCCTGCTTCTTGACCGTGGTGTCGGTGCGGCAGAGGCAGAAGATCCAGTCCGCGTATTGCGCCAGCGTCGTCCAGGTCTTCTGGCCGTTGACGACGTAATGGTCGCCGTCGCGCACCGCCGACGTCCGCAGGCTCGCCAGATCCGACCCGGCCCCGGGCTCGGAGAAGCCCTGGCACCACCAGATGTCCAAGTTCGCCGTGGCCGGCAGGAATTTGCGCTTCTGCTCCTCCGAGCCGAACTGCGCAATCACCGGGCCGACCATGTTGGCGTTGAAACCGAGCGGCGGGGGAACGCAGGCCTGCTGCATCTCGTCCTGCCAGATGTAGATCTGCACCGGCGACCAATCCTGGCCGCCCCACGCCGCCGGCCAGTGCGGCACCGCCAGCCCGGCCGCGTTCATGATCCGCTGCGCCGTCACCTGGTCGTCCCGCGGGACGTGCTCGCCGCGCTGGATGTGTTCGCGGATCGACAGCGGGATCTCCGTGGTGAAGAATTCGCGCATCCGCGCGCGGAACGCGGTCTCCTCGGGCGTGAACGACAGGTCCATGACGCGCTCCTCGATTTTGCTATGACGTGGGGGTCGGTAGCTGGTTCGCAATCTCGGCCATCAGCTCGCGCTTGGCCAGCTTGCCCACGGAGGTGTGCGGCAGTTCGTCGCGGATTTCGAGCGCGGCCGGCATCTCATGGCGGCCCAATTTGTCGGCCAGGAACGCGCGCAACGCCTCCAGCGTCAGCGCCGGCGCGCCGGCCCGCAGCGAGACGAAGGCCTTGGCCGCCTGCCCGCGATACGCGTCCGGCACGCCGATCACCGCGGCCTCGCGCACGTGCGGATGCTCGTGGATCGCGTCTTCGATGGTGCGCGGATAGACGTTGAAGCCGCCGGAGATCAGCATGTCCTTCTTGCGGTCGACGATGGTGAACACCCCGTCTTCGCTCATATGGCCGATATCGCCGGTCAGGAACCAACCGTCGCGGAAGGCGGACGCGGTCTCGTCCTCGCGCTGCCAGTAGCCGGCCATCACGTTGGGGCCGCGGACGCGTAGCTCGCCGATCTCGCCGGGCGGCAGGGTGCGCGCCGGGTCGTCGAGGGCGGCGACGTCCATGTCGACGCCGGGCAGCGGGACGCCGATCTCGCCCGGGCCGGGCTGGCGGCCTGGCACCAGGTTGGTCCCGGCCGGCGCCGTTTCGGTCATGCCCCAGCCGCCCCCGATACGCAGCCCGGTCAACTCGCCGAACCGCGAGAGGATTTCGGGCGGCAGCGCCGCGCCGCCCGAGCTGCACACCCGCAAACTCGACAGGTCCGCGCTGCCGATCCGGGGATGGTTGACCAGGGCGATCCACATCGTCGGCACGCCGGCGAAATTCGTGCACCGCCCGCGCTCGATATCGTCCAGCGCCGTATCGGGGTCGAAGCGCTGCCGCAGCATCAACAGGGCGCCGTTCTCGAAACACCGCAGCATGACGGCGGTCAGCGCATAGATATGGAACAGCGGCAGCACGCACATCAGCCGCGAGCCCGGCCCGATGTCCCGACCGATACCGCGGTTCCAGGTCTTGTAGATCGACACGGCGCTGGTGAGGTTGCCGTGGCTGAGCAGGGCGGCCCGCGGCGGCCCGGTCGTCCCGCCGGTATATTGCAGCAGCGCCATCGCGGACGGCTCGAGCGCCGGCGCTTCCACCGCCGGCCCGTCCAGCCCGGCGAACGCGACCGCCCCCTCCGGCACGCCGACCCCGCCGGGCCCGCCCCATTCCGCATCCGCGGCGACGATCAGCCGGTCGCACCCTGCGGCCAAAGCTTGCGGCAACACGCCGGGCAGGTCCGTCGTGATCAGCGTGTGGGCGCCGCTATCGGCTAATTTGCGCCCGACGGCCCGGGCCGGGTCGAGCGGCGTCAGATGCACGACCCGGGCGCCGAGCGTGACGACGGCGAAGAACGCGATCGGATGGACGGGCGTGTTCGGCAGCAGCAGCGCGACGGCATCGCCGCGCTTGATCCCGAGCGCCGCCAATCCCCGCGCCGCCTGCGCGACCCGGCGGCCGAGTTCGGCATAGCTGATGGTCCGCCCCCGAAAGTCGATCGCCGGCTCGGGTCCGAACGCCGCGACGGCGCGGGCGAGCAGCGCGGGCAGCGTCTCCACCGCGATCGGCGTGTCCCAGGCGAGGCCGGGCGGGTAGTGGACGTCCCACGGGCGGTTCATTTCGTCTCCCTCTCCCCCCGGGAGAGGGCCGGGGTGAGGGCTCCTACGATGACCTCCAACACTCCGCTGAAGTTCTCCAGGACGTCGTTGTTCCAAAAACGCAGGACTAGGTAGCCCTGCTGTTCGAGCCAAGCCTTCCGCGGCGCGTCGATCTCGGTCGTGTGCTGGCCGCCATCGAGTTCAACGATCAGCATGGCTTCGAGGCAGAGGAAATCGACAACATACGAACCGACCGGAACCTGACGCCGGAACTTCGCGCCGCCGAGTTGCCGGTTACGGAGCGCGTGCCACAGTTTTCGCTCGACGTCGGTTTGATTGCGGCGAAGTGTTACGGCGAGATCGTCTGGCCGTCGTGCGATGGCTGGCCGGGCACCCTCACCCAACCCTCTCCCGGAGGGAGAGGGCTTTCCGCTCCCTCTCCCTCCGGGAGAGGGCCGGGGTGAGGGCTCTTCCGTCAAGCCGTCAGCCGCACCGCCGGCCGCAGTGAAGCATCCCCCGTGGCCGCCGCGAACTCCGCCAGCCGCTCCCGCACCCGCTCCCGCCCGACCAAGTCGGCATAGAACATCGGGCCGCCCTTCCACGCCGGCCAATTGTAGCCATGCAGCCAGATCGCATCGATGTCGCCCGGGCGGTCGGCGATGCCCTCGTCCAGGATCTTCGCGCCCTCGTTGATCATCGGATACACCAGGCGCTCGATGATCTCCTCCTGCCCGATCGTCCGGCGGGTGATGCCGAGCTTGGCGGCCTGCTCCTCGATGATCGCGTCGACTTCCGGGTCGGGCGTCGCAGTGCGGCCGTCATAGATATAGTACCCCTTGCCGGTCTTCTGCCCGTAGCGCCCGGCCGCGGTGATCGCGTCGGCCACCGGCGCCACCTTGCCGAACGCCTTGCGGATGCGCATGCCGATGTCCAGACCGGCCAAGTCCGCCATCGCGAACGGCCCCATCTTGAAGCCGAAATCGGTCAGCGCGCGGTCCACCTCCCGCGGGCTCGCCCCGTCCAGCAACAGTCGCTCCGCCGCCTCCGTCCGCTTCGACAGCATTCGGTTGCCGACGAAGCCGAAGCAATTGCCGACCACGATGCTGACCTTGCCGAGCCGCTTGCCGACCTCCGACGCCGTCGCGATCGTCTCCGGACTGGTCGCCGTCCCGCGCACGATCTCGAGCAGGCGCATGACGTTGGCCGGGCTGAAGAAATGCATCCCGATCACATCGCCGGGCCGGCTGGTCGAGGCGGCGATCTCGTCGATGTCGAGATAGCTCGTGTTGGTCGCGAGCACCGCGCCGGGCTTTGCGAGCCTGTCCAGCTTACCGAACACCTCCTTCTTGACCGACATCTCCTCGAACACCGCCTCGACGATGATGTCGGCGTCGCGGACCCCCTCGACGTCCAGCGCGCCGCCGATCAGATCCCGGCGCTGCGCCGCCTGCTCGGCCGTGATGCTGCCCCGCTTGGCGGACCCGGCATACAGCTCGCCGATGCGGCCCAGCCCGCGATCCAGCGCCGCCTGCTCCGTCTCGATCACGGTCACCGGGATGCCGGCATTGGCGAAGCACATGGCGATGCCGCCACCCATCGTGCCGGCGCCGATCACCGCCGCCCGCTCGATCCGCCGCGCCTTGGTCCCCTCCGGCAACTTGACCTTCTGCGCCTCGCGCTCGGCGAAGAAGGCGTGGCGCTGCGCCCGGCTCTCGTCGCCGCTGACGAGGCCTTCGAACAGCTTGCGCTCGGCGGCCTGGCCCGCGTCGAACGGCAGCGTCACCGCGTTGCGCACGCTCTCGACGCAAGCGCGCGGCGATGCGGCACCGGAGGCCTTGAGCAGCGGCGCCGCGAGCTTGTCGATGAGGCTGGGATCGTCCTTGGCCGGCTGCAGCTTCTCGTCGCGGTCGCGCACCCGGCGCTTTTCGACACCCTGGCGCGCCCACTCGACCGCCGCATCCGGATAGGCGCCGTCGAGCAGCGCGTCGGCGAGCCCGATCGAGGCCGCTTCGGTGCCGCCGATCGGCGTGCCCGTCACGATCATTCCGAGCGCCTTTTCCACGCCGACGATCCGCGGCAGCCGCTGCGTCCCGCCGGCGCCGGGCAGGATCCCCAGCTTGACCTCCGGCAGCCCAACCTTGGCGGACGCCCAAACCACGCGGGCATGGCACCCCAGCGCCAGTTCGAGCCCGCCGCCCAACGCCACACCCTGGATCGCGGCGACCACCGGGGTCGGCATCTCTTCGATCGCGGCGATCACGACGCGGAGGTTGGGCTCGGTCGGCGGCTTGCCGAATTCGGTGATGTCGGCGCCGCCGCTGAACGCCCGCGCCGTCCCGGCGAGCACGATGGCCACCAGCCCGGTCTCGCCGCGCAGCCCGTCCAGCGCCTCCATCAGCCCGGCGCGCAGCTTCTGGCCCAGCGCGTTGACCGGCGGATTGTCCACGCTGATGACGGCCACGTCGTTGTGGCGCTGCACGTTCACGACCATGCGCGATCCTCCCTTGTTGCCCTCGGCAGTATCCAGTCTTGCCGCAATCAGCAAGACCGGCGCTAATTCCACGATGCCGATCCCCTCCGCCTTCGCGCGCCTCCGTCTGCCGGTGATGGCCGCGCCGTTGTTCACCATCTCCAACCCGGCCCTCGTCATCGCCCAGTGCACCGCCGGCGTGCTCGGCTCGTTCCCGGCGCTGAACGCGCGGCCGGAAACGCTGCTCGAGGAGTGGCTCGCCGAGATCACCGCGGCGCTGGCGGCCTGGAACCGCGAGCACCCGGAGCAGCCGGCCGCGCCGTTCGCCGTCAACCTGATCGTGCATCGGAGCAACCCGCGGCTGGACCACGACCTGGCCGTCTGCGTGCGCCACAAGGTGCCGGTCGTCATCACGTCGCTGGGCGCCCGGCCGGAGGTGAACGAGGCCGTGCGCGGCTACGGCGGCATCGTCATGCACGACGTCATCAACGACCGCTTCGCCCACAAGGCGATCGAGAAGGGCGCCACCGGCCTGGTCGCCGTCGCGGCTGGGGCGGGCGGGCATGCCGGGACGCTTTCGCCGTTCGCTCTGGTGCAGGAGATCCGCGCCTGGTTCGACGGGCCGCTGGCGCTCTCCGGCGCCATCGCCAACGGGGCGGCGATCCTGGCGGCGCAGGCCATGGGCGCCGATTTCGCCTATATCGGCACCGCCTTCATCGCCACGCACGAGGCCAACGCCACCGATGGCTACAAGACCGCCGTGGTCGACGGCAGCGCCGAGAGCATCGTCTATACGAACCTGATCACCGGCGTGCACGGCAACTACCTCAAGCCGAGCCTGATCGCCGCGGGTCTCGACCCGGACAATCTCTCGCCCGCGGACGCGCCGAAGATGGATTTCGGGCCCGGCCGCAAGGCGTGGAAGGACATTTGGGGGTCGGGCCAGGGGATCGGCGTGCTCGACGGCGTGGTGCCGGCCGGGTCGCTGGTCGCGCGGTTGGGGCGCGAATACGCGGAGGCGAAGCGGCGGATGCAGGCGCTATGACGCCGAAGCCATTGCCGGGCCGGCGGCAGCACGCCTAACGTCATGGTCAATGGTTGGGAGGAAAGCGATGTCCGACGCGGCATTGTTCGATAAGGGATTACCGATCCGCCGGGAGGTGTTGGGCTCCGAATACGTCGACGGATCGCTCGCCCGCGCGGACGATTTCATGATGCCGTTCCAGCGACTGACGACGGCCTGGGGATGGGGCGCGGCCTGGGGCGATCCGACGCTGGAGCGCAAGACGCGCAGCATGCTGAACCTGGCGATGCTGACGGCGCTGAACCGGCCGGCCGAGATCCGCCTGCATGTCAAAGGCGCGCTGAACAACGGCGTGACCGTCGCGGAGATCCAGGCGGTGCTCCTGCATGCGACGGCGTATTGCGGCATTCCGGCCGGGCTCGATGCGTTCAAGGTCGCGCATGACGTGTTGATCAAAGAAGGCGCCATCCCCGCCCCCGCATCCCCTCCCTAGGCGTGGGTGAACTCCCCGAATACGAGGTCTTCGCCCTGCGCTATGCGCATCGCGAGGCGCGGCGGTCGGACCACTTCATCGGGGGGGACCCGCATGACGGGCCGATGGCGATGGATTACTTCCTCTGGGTGATCCGCGGCGAGGGCCGGGTCGTGGTGGTCGATTGCGGCTTCAATGCCGAGGTGGCGGCGAAGCGGGGGCGGACGCTGTGCCAAACGGTGGCCGAGGCGCTGGCGCTGCTCGAGATCGATCCCGACGTCGTACCGGACCTGGTGCTCACCCATCTGCATTACGACCACGTCGGCAACCTCGACCTGTTCCCGGCGGCCCGGTTTCATCTGCAGGAGCCCGAGCTGCATTTCGCGGTGGGCCGGCACATGAAATACCCGTTCATGCGGGCCGCGTTCGAGGTCGAGGACGTGGTGGCGCTGGTCCGGCTCAACTATGCGGGCCGGGTCTGCCTGCACAACGGGGTGTTCCCGGTCTATCCCGGCATCACGCTGCATCCGGCGCCGGGCCACTCGGCGGGGCTGCAATTCGTGCAGGTGAATACCAGGCGCGGCATGATCGTGCTGGCCTCGGACGCGTCGCATTTCTACGAGAACATGGAGTCCGGCCGCCCGTTCACCATCGTCGTCAGCACGGCCGATACGCTGGAGAGCTACGATCGCGTGCGCGCCGCGGCCAGTTCGCCGCAGCACATCATCCCCGGTCACGATCCGCGGGTGATGGAATTGTATCCCGCCCCCTCCCCTGCCCTCGCCGGGGTGGTCGTCCGGCTCGACCTGCCGCCGAAGCAGTGAGCCCACGCCCCATCCGTCCAGCCGGGTTGACCTACATGGCGTTGAGGCTGCACTACGGCGGGCCTGATTTCTAGGAGTGAGCATGATCCGTCTCGATCCAAGGTTGGACGACGAGGATGAGCCCGACGCCCCCGACGAGCCCGATGTTCCGGAGCCGCGCGGCCCGGAGCCCAAGGAGCCAACCGACAACCGCACGCTCGCCTCGCCGATCAACGAGCTCGAAAGCCGGCTGCTCAAGCAGCGCAAGGTGCTGATCTTCGGCGCGATCAACGACAAGCTGGCGCGCGACGTGACCGGGCGGCTGCTGGCGCTGGCCAGCGAGGGCGACGCGCCGATCGACGTGTTCGTCAACTCGCCGGGCGGCCATGTCGAGAGCGGCGACACCATCCACGACATCATCCGCTTCGTCGCCGACGCCGTCCCGGTCCGCATCATCGGCACCGGCTGGGTCGCCAGCGCCGGCGCGCTGATCTACCTGGCCGCGGAGAAGAAGAACCGGGTCTGCCTGCCGAACACGCGCTTCCTGCTGCATCAGCCGATGGGCGGCGTGCGTGGTCCGGCGACCGACATCGACATCGAGGCGCGCGAGATCATCAAGATGCGCGAGCGGATCAACCGCATCATCGCGCGCGAAACCGGGCAGACGCTGGAGCGGGTGGTCGACGATACCGACCGCAATTACTGGATGAGCGCGGAAGAGGCGATCGCGTACGGCATGTGCGACCGCGTCATTCGCTCGACCAAGGAATTATCCGCGTAGATGTGACGATGCTGACGCAATCGGGATGTCATAGTCGGCGGCGGAGGTGAACCGATGCGGACCGTGCTCCTGATTGCGGCTGCCGGGCTGACGGAGTTGATCGCCGTCACGCCGGCGGCGCACGCGCAGTATTATCCAAGGTATTATGGCTGGGCGTATCCGCGGCCCTATTACGTCGTGCCGTACGGCTACTATCCGCCGCCGTATTACGCGCCACCCCCCGTGTATGCGGCGCCGCCATGGCGCTACGCGCCCCCACCCGTCCCAAGCAGGAGCCGGTATCGCGTCGTGCTGCCCCGCCATCGGGTGGTCCACCGCGTGACGCATCGATCCTTGGCCAACCCGCTGCTGGGTCCGCTGCCCGGCGCCGCGAACCCAAGGCGCTACTAGATGTCGCTGACGCATGCGCTGATCGGGACGTCGCTCCGCCGGGTGGAGGACCAGCGCTTCCTGACCGGCGCCGGGCAGTATGTCGACGATATCGACGTCCCGGGCCAACTCTTTGCCCACGTTATCCGCTCGCCCTACGCGCATGGCGGGATCAGAAGCCTCGACCTGACCGCGGCACGGCAGGCGCCAGGCGTCGTGGGCGCCTTCCAGTCCGCCGACCTTGACGGTCTCGGCCCCATTCCGTGCCAGGTTTCGGTCCCGACCGTCGGACCGATGCTAGTGCCGGACCGGTTCGCCCTGGCGTCGGATCGGGTGCGCTATGTGGGCGAGCCGGTCGCGTTCATCGTCGCGGAAAGCCTGAACGCCGCCCGCGATGCGGCCGAGCACGTGACGCTCGAAATCGACCCGGCCGATGCCGTCACCGACGCCGTCGCCGCCTTGGCACCGGGGGCGCCGCAGCTTTGGCCATCCGTCCCCGGCAACCTCGCTTATCTGTTCGAGAAAGGCGACCGGGCCGCGGTAGCGGCGGCCTTCGCCGGAGCCGCCCATCACGTGAGCCTCGACCTCGTCAACAACCGGGTCATCGTCGCGGCCATGGAGCATCGGACCGCGGTGGGGCAGTTCGACCCGGCGACGGAGACCTACCGCCTCCTGTTCTCCGGCGCGCAAGTGCACGGCATCCGCGATGCGCTGGCCGACACCGTGTTCCGGGTTCCGCACGGGCAGATGATCGTCAGTGCGCCGGATGTCGGGGGCGGGTTCGGGGTCAAGAACGTGCTGTATTCGGAATATATCCTGGTGCTGTGGGCGGCACGGCGGCTGGGCCGCCCGGTCCGCTGGCGCTCCGATCACGCCGAGGACTTCGTCAGCACCGCGCACGGGCGTGACAATCAGACGCGGGCGCGGCTCGCGCTGGACGCGAACGGCAGCTTTCTCGCGCTCGACGTGGCGACCACGGCCAATCTGGGCGCCGCGATGTCGAGCGGCGGGCCGGGCTCCTCGACGAACGCACCGGGCAATGCGATGGGCAGCGGGTATCGCTTCGGCGCGATCCACATGCGCGTGCAGGGCGCCTACACCAACACCGTACCGACCGACGCGTATCGGGGGGCGGGCAAGCCGGAAGCGAATTATTTGCTGGAGCGGCTGATCGATGCCGCGGCGGCCCGGCTTGGGCGCGACCCGGTCGATCTGCGGCGGCAGAATTTGGTGGATCAATTCCCCCACCGCACGCCCATGGCGACGAGCATCGATGGCGGCCGCTTCGCCGCCAACCTCGACCCGGCGCTCGCCATGGCCGACGTCACTGGCTTTGCGGCACGACGATCGGCCTCGCAATCGCGTGGCCGGCTGCGCGGGATCGGCATCACGTGCTTTCTCGAGACGGCGCGCGGCGCTCCGGATGAAGGCGCGGAGATCCGCTTCGACGCGGATGGGGCGATCGCGCTGATCCTGGGGTCGCAGTCGAACGGCCAAGGGCACGAGACCGTGTTTCCCCAACTTGCCGCGTCTGTCCTCGGGCTGGAGCCGGAGGTGTTCCGCTACATCCAGGCCACCACGCAGCTCGTTCGCGCCGGCAATGGCCATGGTGGCGCACGGTCGCTGCATCAGGGCGGCACGGCGCTGGTGCGCGCGGCCGAACAGGTGATCGCGAAAGGGCGCGTCGTCGCGGCGCGCCTGCTGCAGGCGGTGCCGGGCGAGATCGACTACGCGGAGGGTCACTACAGCGCCGGCCGCGGCCGGCTCGGGTTGCGGGAGGTCGCGGCCGCGGCCGAACCCGGTGAGAGCCTCGACACCTATGTATGGAACAAGCTCGACAAGATCACGTTCCCGAACGGCGTCCACATTGCCGAGGTGGAGATCGATCCCGAGACCGGAGCGGTCGACCTGCTCCGCTACGTCGCGGTGGACGATTTCGGCACCATCCTCAACCCGCTGCTCACGATCGGCCAAGTGCAGGGCGGCGTCGCGCAAGGCATCGGGCAAGCACTGCTCGAGCGCACGGTGTTCGACGATTCCGGCCAGCTCCTGAGCGGCTCCTTCATGGATTACTGCCTGCCCCGGGCGGCCGACCTGCCCGACCTCGAAATCCAGCTCGAGGGCGTCGCGACCAACGCCAATCCCATCGGCAGCAAGGGCGCCGGTCAGGCGGGCGCGATCGCCGCGCCGCCCTGCGTGATGTCCGCCGTGCTCGACGCCTTGTCGTTGGTCGGCGTATCGCATCTCGACATGCCGGCGACGCCGGAGCGGGTCTGGGCCGCCATCCAAGCAGTCGGCTGAGCAACGGTCGTCAACAGGGAGGAAAGTATGGCCGGACTGTATTTCGATGAGCTGACGGTCGGTCAGGTGTTCAAGCACGCGATGGGGCGGACCATCACCGAAGCCGACAACGTGTTCTTCTCCGCGCTGACGCACAATCCGGCGCTGCTGCATCTCGACGAGCATTATTGCCGCGAGCACACCGAATTCGGCCAGCGTATCGTCAATAGCTGCTTCACGCTTGGTCTCATGGTCGGCATCTCGGTCGGCGACACCACGCTCGGTACCGCGATCGCCAATCTCGGCTGGGACGAGGTGCGGTTTCCGAAACCGCTGTTCCACGGCGACACTATCCGTGTCGAAACCGAGGTGATCGAGTTGCGGGACAGCCGCTCGCGGCCCAATGCCGGGATCGTCACCTTCATGCATCGCGCCTTCAACCAGAACGGCGAGCTCGTCGCGCAATGCAAGCGCTCCGGGCTGCAGCTCAAGCGGCCAGTGACATAGCTCGCTGATGCTCGGCCGCCGCGACCGCGAGCGCGTCGCGGACCCGGGCGATGACGCTGGCCCAATCATCCGGCGTTGGCTGCCGAAATATGCGCACGGACGGATACCAGGGCGAATCTTCCCGCTGCAGCAGCCACCGCCAACACCCGTTTTGCCGGTTCAGCAACCACACCGGCTTGCCCATGGTCGCCGCGAGATGGGCCACCGAGGTATCCACGGCAATGACGAGATCAAGCTTGGCGACCCGCTCCGCGGTCTCGGCGAAATCGCTGACCCCTTCCATCGCGTTCTGCATTCCCGGCAGGGGCAATGTGGTCGGATCGAACTGAAGACTGTGGAAGTCGACGCCGGGCACGTCCGCGAGCGGCGCGAGCAAGGCCGGGTCGAGCGAGCGCCGGCGATCCTCGACGAAAACGCTGCGCCCCGTCCAGACGAGCCCGACTTGAAGCCGTGGCGACTGCGACCCTTGCGGCAGGTCTAATGCGTAGGGGAGCGCCGGCGGGATCGTCTCGAGGGTCGTGCCGAACTGACCGGGGAGGCTGAGCAGGGGACAGTAAAGATCGAAGGCGGGCAGCTTGCCGGCCGAGATCACGTCGGCCGCACCGGGCGTTCCCTGCAGCAGCTTCACCAGCGACGGCTGGACGGCAACGATGACCCGAGCGCCGCGGGCGGCGAGCATGGGAACGTAGCGGATGAACTGCAGCGTATCGCCGAGACCCTGCTCCGCGTGCACCACGATGGTGCGACCGCGGATATCTTGATCGGTCCAGCGCAGCTGCGGCGCCGGCCATCTCTGCGTCTCGAGCAGCCCGGAGCGGCCTTCATAGTGCGCCCACGTCTCCGGGCTGAGATCGCCGTGCAGCAACCGCGCCGCGGCATAATGATGTTGTGCGATCGAGTTGTCCGGCGCCAGCCGCGCCGCCTCGCCCGCGGCGATCAATCCCTCCGCCAACCGGTCGAGTGCCTGCAAGGCGGCTGCGTGGAACAACAGCAGCGTTGCGCGATTCTCCGGTTGGGCGATCATCAACCGCTCGACGAAGGCCAGCCCTTCCTCGCGAAGCCCGAGGTCGAACAGGATGCAGAGATAGGTCGAGACGTTCGTGGTCGACAACTCGGCGCGGCAGGCAAACTCGGCATAGGGCAGGGCCGCTTGCGACTGGCGTTCCCAGTAGAGCGCGTTGGCGATGTCGGCATGTATTTCAGCCGAACTCGGATCGAGCGTCAGGGCATGGAAGAACGCGCCGAGGGCAGGCTTCCAGCGTCGCTGCCGCACCAAAGCCCGGCCGTGTAGGCCGACCAACCCGGCGTGCGATGGATAGCGCTGGCAACAAGCAACCAACCACTGCGCCGCATCGTCGATGCGTCCGCAGGCCAGCAGCGCGGCGCCGAGGGCCATGCAGATATCGGCATTCGCCGGCTCGCGCCGATGCATGCGCTCCCAGATCGCAACTGCTTCTGCATGGCGGCCCGCTTCCGCCAATTGCATGGCGCGCTGCCCCATCTGCCTCAACCCGCCCACTCTGATCTCCGCCCCGCGTCCGCCCATTATGGCGCGAAATTCTGAACGAAGACTGAACGCGACACCCGTTGCGACGCTCTGCAGTTGCACTTATAAAGCGGCCGTCCGGAGAGGTGGCCGAGCGGCTTAAGGTGGCGGTCTCGAAAACCGTTGTAGGTTAACCCCTACCGTGGGTTCGAATCCCACCCTCTCCGCCAGATTATAGTCCTATCACATCCTGAGACGTCCCAGAAAGCCCGGAATTGCTGGGTTTGGGACTGATTAACTGTCCCGCTACGTCCCAAGAAGTCCCACCACAATCCGCTTCAGCTATGGGACCAATTATGGGACCATCAGGGCATGGGAAAGCTGACTGCGATCGAGGCCAAGGCGCTCACGAAGCCGGGCCGATATACCGACGGTGATGGACTTCATCTGCATGTCCGGTCAACAAGTCGAAAGACCTGGGTTTTGCGCTTCATGCGACAGGGAAAGCTGCGGGACATGGGACTCGGCGCGTTCCCGGGGGTGACGTTGGCCAAGGCGCGCGAGAAAGCGGCCGCGGCTCGTGTTCATATTTCCGAAGGCGGCGACCCGATCGAGATCGCACAGAAAGCGAAGGCGCAGGAGGCGCAGCCGGACCGCACCTTCAAGGCGGCGGCCGGGCGGTTCATCAAGGAGCAGATCGCCGGCTGGCGGAATGCAAAGCACGGCGCGCAGTGGGCAAGCACCCTGGACGCCTACGCCTACCCCGTCATCGGCGACATGCACGTCCGGGAGGTCTCGACACAGCACGTCCTGGAGATCCTGCGGCCGATCTGGAGCACCAAGCCAGAAACAGCATCTCGGGTTCGTGGCCGCATCGAGGCGGTGCTTGACGCTGCCAAGGCGCTGCACTGGCGCGTTGGCGAGAACCCGGCGAGGTGGAAGGGTCACCTGGCCCTGCTGTTGCCGCCCGACGTTCCTGGCGGCGCTACGCCTCTCGGCCGGGCAGTTCGGCGCGGGCGATCGAGTTTGCCATTCTGACGGGCGCCCGATCGGGCGAGGTCCGCGGCGCAACCCGGCGCGAGCTCGACCTGGTGAGCAAGACATGGACGGTGCCGAAGGAACGAATGAAAGGCGGCCGGCTGCACCACGTCCCGCTCTCGGCCGCGGCGCTGGCGCTTCTCGAGCAGCTCGACGTCGAGCACATGCAGGCTGCCGCGCCCCTATTCCCCGGAATAAAGTCCGAGAAGGCGCTGTCGGACATGAGCCTCACGATGGTGCTGCGCCGGCTGAACGACGTGCCGAAGGGCCAGCCCTCGCCATGGCTGGACGGAACCACGGGCGAGCCGATCACCGTGCACGGGTTCCGATCGACCTTCCGCGTGAGGGCCGGCGAAGAGACGGCCTACCCGCGCGAGGTTATCGAGCAAGCGCTCTCACATGCCGTGGCGGGTGCCGTGGAGGCTGCCTATGCCCGGACGGATCTGCTGGAAAAACGGCGGGCGCTTATGGAGGATTGGGGACGATGCTGCAACGCTACTTCGCTCGGTAACGCCGGAGTGCAACGAGTCCTGTGATACCGAACCCAAGCACGGCGAGCGAAGCTGGTTCTGGAACAGGCGTTGAGCCACCGTCCTCAAGTGTGATCCGCACCTCACCGAACAGGTTGTTGTTGCCCCCGGCGACGATGTTCGAAGACAGCGCAGTGTCTATGACAAAGGAGCCACCGCCACCACCAGCCCCGCCCTCGTCGAAATACCCGACCTGCTGACCTGTCGCCGTAAACCTGGTTCCCTCCGATGCGCCGCCGCCGCCACCGCCACCTGAGAACCCTCCTCCACCCCCTCCCGCGTGGAATCCTGCATCACCGCCGCCGCCGAAAGCCGGCCCAGAGATGGGAAGACCAGCCTGAGCGGCTCCGCCCCTAGCTTGCCCTGAGCTTTGGCCGTCGCTTCCAACATTGCTACCCCCACCGCCGGCTCCAGCAGGGGAATCCTGCGGGGCTACACCGGCCCTCCCGCCGCTATCGTCCACGCCCCCTGCACCGCCGGCAGATCCAGAGACTCCACGGCCGCCAGCGGCGCCGGAGGAACTCGACTGACCAGCTCCGCCAGCCTGAACGAGAGTTGCGCCGCCTCCACCACCAGCAATAGCTATGTCCGTCGAAACGCCGTAGCTCGTGTGGCAACCATTCCTCGGGATGCAGATGTCTACGGACGGCTGGAAGAACAGGAAGCTGCCCCCCCCTCCGGCGCCCGACGATCCGGGAGAGCCGACGACCATGGTAAGGGGTTCGCCGGCATACAACGTCAAACTCAGCTGGACTGCAGCCCCAAGCCCGCCCGCCTCGCTACCAGCGCTTCCGCCCGCAGCCCCAAGAGCGAATATGTCGTAAACGCCATCAGTCGTAACAAAGTAACTATATGTGCCGGCTGTTGATTGGTCGAACACGACCGAAGCCTGAGCTGTCTGCAGCGTTGCCGAGATGGCTGCGGCGAGTAACAACAAGGCTCGCATCTGTTCACTCTAAAGCCGATGAACTTGCAAGATGCCGAGTTCGTGAGGCAGAGTCGATAGGATTTGTGCTCAGCCGTTATCTTCGCCACCGGCGCGAAATCGCGCATGGGGCAAGCCGTCGATATATGCCCGCAGGCCATCCATCAGCACCAACGTGCGCCGGCCGCTTTTCTTCGCCTTCACCTTGCCTTCGGCCAGCAGATTATAGAGCTGCGTCCGCGTGACGCCGGTCAGCCGGACCGCCTCCTCGATGCCGGCGCTGTATGGGAGCGTGTCTGCGCTAGTTGGCATGGTGGACCATCTCCACTGGGCTGTTGCGAAGCGCCGCCTTGCGCACGAAGTCAGAAAAGATTGACGGCGAGAGCGATCCGTAGAGGCTGGTCATGACTTCGACTGCCGCCTCGTCATAGGCGCGCGCCAGCGCCCAGGCGCTCTCGATGCCGCATTCTCCGCACCACTGAAACAGTCCCCTTGGACAGAAATCGGGCACAATCATGCTGCCGTCTTCGGCTCGCCGCGTCAGATCCGGGTAGGTAGCTGCCCAACGCTCCATCCCAATCGCGCGATCTTCTGCGGACGGGAAGACGAGCTCGGCGACGTCGGCCAGGTTCACCCAAGGGAAGTCGAGGCCGTCGAGCGGGGAGAGGTAGAATCTCACCGATCGGCCGCCCACAACCGTGGTTCTCGCGGGCGTCATGCGGATGCCTTCAGATGGCGATTGGAAGGTGATGTAAACAGCACTTGCGCATCAAACGCCTCCAAAGCGAGAGCGATTAAGTCGCACATAGCCGGAGCGATCGTCAATCGACTTTATCGCACGCTATCCCAGCAGTTCTGGCCACTCGTAGACCCGCCAGATCGAGGTAATCTCAGATCGCGGAAGTAGCCTATAGGTCGGGTCGGTGGTGGTTGATCTACAGTCGTAGTATTCGAGGGCTACAAACCCGTCTACGCTCAGCTTAAATTTAGCAAAGTATACCTCTTCCTGCGCGTCAGCATGCCTCTTGCAGAAAAAGATGGCATGATCTCCTGTGAGAGCTGGGCGAAATGGTTCGACAAAGACTATCTCTCCACGTTTCCACCTAGGGGATAGTCGGTCATCCGGTGAAAAGAAGGCGAACGCCTGCGCGTCATCAGCGATGCCGCGGAGTCGCGCCGACTTGAAGGTCTAGCAACTGGAAATGTGCGTGAGCCTCGTGTTTCGCGACAGCGCGAATGGAGATAAAGTCGTTTACAGGATGAAACAGAACCGGCTTATGGCGGTCGAAGCCAGCAACTTTGACGAGCTTCTCCTCGATTGAGGATGCAAGCAGGGGCTCGGACTCGAACTGAAAATACCGAGCAGCCCTGCCGTGATCTTGCTCAATCTGATCCTCCGGAATTCCAAGCGACAATACCTGATGCGAGGTGATTGGAGGATTTCCTTTTCCAACAAGAATGTTCAGAAGTTTTGTTACTATTTCCATTGGTAAGTATGGCCGTTTGAACGTGCGCTCATATGAGCTGTAGGTGGAAAGAGGCACTTGTAGTGCGTCGGCAACAGCCCGGATCGACAGTCCGCTTATTTGCCTGAGTGACTTCAAAGCCGCAGAGGCTGGTGTTTGTTCGCTCATCTACCTTACCTGCGACGAAAATCCCGCTTTGTCTGTGTCACGTGCGATTTAAGCGCACGAAATGGCTATGTTGGCGGTAACGAAGATCTTGAAGCGGCTTGGTGGCACGCGGCGGCTTGCCGCGGTAACTGGGATCAGCCCATCCACGATCCAAAGCTGGAAATCCGCGGGCTCAATTCCCTCGCGACGCATCCCGCAGATCATCGCTGCGGCAAGGCTGCTTCAGCCACCAATTATTTTGCGTCCCGACGATTTCTTCGACCTGAACCAGTCGAGCCCGCCTCCTCGGCGCCGGCGGCGCCAGCAGATCACCGCTCCGGATGCCGCCGCATGAGCAACATCGGTTCTCCGTCGAGGCCCGCGGCATATAGAAGTCGCCAACCTTGAGTACCGCCTTGAAACCGAAACCGCCGAACCCGTGAGGGCCGGCGGCGCAGTTCTCGAATGTTTCGCTGTCAGCTTGCAGGCGACAACAGCAAACATGTCGGGGCGGTGCTGCAAGCTCAAGCGGGATTGGCCAACGCGGGCAATCCATGACGATCTGTCCCCTCTCTCCGACGGACCGGACCAAGCTCGCGAAGCTGCTCGTCCTGCTCGGGTCCAGCCATGCGGGTGAGCGCGACGCGGCAGCCTTGGCCGCCAACCGCTTCGTGCAGGCGCACGGCCTGACCTGGCCGCAAGTGTTGAAGCCGCCAGCGATCGAGAAGGCGCTGCCGGAGTTGGGCACCTGGCGCCAGACCGCGGCGCGGTGCCTGGATAGGCCAGGGAACCTCCGGCCGTGGGAGATTGGCTTCCTTCGAGACCTGCCCAAGTTCCGGCGCCTGTCCGTCAAGCAGCGCTACGTCCTGAAGGAGATCGCTGATCGCGTCCTCGACGGGCGGGCCGCGTGAGCGTGGTGGCGCCTCCGCCGCAGGGTCCACGCCGACCGGGCCAGGCCTTCGATGAATGGTTCCTGGCCGGCCTGATGATCCAGGCCGAGAGCGAGCGTGATCGCATCCAGGAAGCCGCCTGGCGGCAGGAGCAGGACGCCACGCCGGAGCCCTCGCCCTATCTGGCCGCGGCGCTCCGGGCTGGGCTCCGGACCCGGGCCTCTATCGAGGATCGCGCCCGCTGCGTCGCTCTCGGCGCGTGTAGCCTGGAGATGGCGTGCTGTTTCATCTGCTCGGAATGCCCGGAGCACCATGAAGAGTTGATCGAGGATCTCCGGCGCGAGGTCCGGCTCTATCGCGCCGCCATCGATCGGCAGATCCGCGCCATAGAATGGCGGGTGCGCCCGCTCTGCGACAATCGCGCTCCGGGCGACCAGATCATCGCCGCGGCCGAGACAGTGCCGGGCCCGCTGCCCCGCCAGCGTGTCCTCGAGCTGTGCCGCCATATCGCCGCCGTTAGCCTCCGCCGCCGGAGGCCGCATGCCCGACGGTAGCGATCCCATCTGGGGCGGCCTCAAGGCTCGCCATGATGGCGCGCCGCCTCCTCCACTCGCCATCGTTGATCCCCGGGCGCTGGCCGGCGCCCGCATCCCTCCCCGTCAGTGGGTAGTCGAGGAGTGGATGCCGATCGGGCATGTCACGCTGAGCTACGGCGATGGTGGCGTAGGCAAGACGTTGCTCGCGCAGCAGCTGATGACTTCCTGCGCAACTGGTGCGCTTTGGTGCGGCCTGGAGGTATGTCGGTGCCGGGTCTTCGCCCTATTCTGCGAGGACGATGCCGACGAGGTGCATCGGCGCCAGGACCGCATCAACGATGCCTTAGGTCTCGACTGGGCCGATCTTGGCAACATGCGCTGGGCGTGCGCCGTGGGCGAAGACAACGTGCTGGTGCGGTTCGAGGCGGATGGGCGGTGGGCTACCACGCCGCGCTTCGACCAGGTGATCCAGGCCGCGAGAGACTTCCGCGCCGAGCTAGTGGTGATCGACACGGCCGCCGACACGTTCGGCGGCAACGAGAACGCCCGGCAAGAGGTCCGCGCCTACCTCGGCCCGGTCCTGACCAAGCTTGCGCGCGACATCGGCTGCGCCGTCCTGCTCAACGCGCACCCGTCCCGGTCAGGAATGTCCGCCAGCGGCGACCTCGATGGGGGCTCAACAGCCTGGAGCAACACCGCCCGCTCTCGCTGGTCGCTGACCCGGCCACCGCCCGAGGATGGCGCAGCGGTCGACGTCAACGCTCGCATGTTGACCCGGCGCAAGGCGAATTACTCGAGCATCGGCGAGACCATCGCGTTGCGCTGGGAGGGCGGCGTGTTGCTGTCGCAGAACGCGACTACCGGCCCTTCGGGAGCGCCTGGGAGGGCAGCGGCCGAGGCCGCCTTCCTCAAGCTCCTCGATCGCTTGCTGGAGCAAGGTCAGGCTGTCTCGGCATCGGCGAACGCGCAGAACTATGCGCCCAAGCTATTCGCCAGGCAGGACGATCGGGAGGGCTGCACCCGGAAGGATTTCGACGGCGCGATGCAATCACTCTTCGCCACTCGGCGCATCCGGGTGGCCGAGTATGGACGGCCCGGCAAGTGGCGCAGCGGGATCGAGCGAGACCCCGGACACGACGCCGGTGAAGGGTGATGCAAACCATCGTTCATTTCGGAACCGGACATGCCCAGGTTGTCTGTAACCCTCTGATAATACACAATGCCCAGGTTCTGCCCAGGTGCGATGCCCAGGTTGCCCAGGTCGCTTGTAAGCATCTGATTTTATTGTTGCCCCGCCTTTGCCCAAGCTTGCCCCACTGTATCCCCCATACCCCCTATACGGTTTGCACCCGCTTACGAGCGGTGCAGACCCGTAACGATAGTAGCTTGGGCGGGCAGCCTTGGCAGGGATTTCCGCTCGGCTGGACACTGGCGTTGCGCCCGGTGGCAGGACGGATGCGCAACGCCTGCAACCGGCACGCCGGCCTCCTCTCGCTCCCCAATGGGATCCCGAGCGGGTTCCGAGCGCGATCCGAGCACCCAAGGGGCGACACTACCCCCCCGGGGGGTTGCGGGTCCCTCCTAGGCATTCCTTGCCTCGCGGGACGTTCGCACCTTGTTTCGTTTTCAGCGACCGCTTCTGAAAGATGTCCGCATGTCCGCACCTAAGCGCCCCACAATGCCTCTCCGCGAGTTCGCGCGGCAGGAGGGCGTCGACGAGAAACAGGGGCGTAGAGCCCTGGAAAACGGGCGATTGCAGGCGGGCGCTGACCGGCGCCCCTTTGCAGATCAGGTCGGAAGCGGGTGGCATCGGCCGCGGCGCGATAGCTCGAAATTCGCCGAGAATGTCCGCGATACGTCCGCACCGATGTCCGCAGCAATGTCCGCACCCGAGCCGGCCGACATTCATCACGGTCGGCGCCGACTTCCAGGCTGACCGCGGCGAGTTCGAGGTTGTGGGCTGGGGGCGAGACGAAGAGAGCTGGTCGCTTGACTATACGATCATCGAGGGAGACCCCGAGTTG
>CAZZVQ010000021.1:26902-54884 GCA_964657565.1 uncultured Acetobacteraceae bacterium | reverse complement strand
GCTGCGCTTGCCGCGGCAGGCGCCGCGCTTGGTGACGAAGTTGTAGATGCCGCCCTTGCCGTCGCTATCGCCCGGATACCAGTTCTGCACGGTGCTGTACTTGATCTGGGCATCATCGAACGCGACTAGCTCGACCACGGCGGCGTGCAGCTGATTCTCATCGCGCTGCGGCGCGGTGCAGCCCTCGAGGTAGCTGACGTAGGCGCCCTCCTCGGCGATGATCAGTGTCCGCTCGAACTGCCCGGTGTTGCGCGCATTGATGCGGAAATAGGTCGACAATTCCATCGGGCAACGCACGCCCTTGGGGATGTAGACGAAGCTGCCATCGGTGAAGACGGCCGAGTTGAGCGCGCTGAAATAGTTGTCGCCGGCGGGGACCACCGAGCCGATGTATTTGCGCACCAGTTCCGGGTGCTCGCGGATCGCGTCGCTGATCGGGCAGAAGATGACGCCGACCTTGGAAAGCTGCTCGCGGAACGTCGTCGCCACCGACACGCTGTCGAACACCGCGTCGACCGCGATGTTGGAGCCGGAGGGTGGGCTGAGCCGCCCCTCCTCGCTCGGATCGGGCTCCACCCCGGCCAGGATCGCCCGCTCCTTCAGCGGGATGCCGAGCTTCTCGTACATCGCCAGCAACTCGGGATCGACGTCGGCCAGGCTCTTCGGCGCCGGGCGCTTCGGGGCCGCGTAGTAGTGGATGTCCTGATAGTCGATCTTCGGGTAGCCGACCTTGGCCCAATTCGGCTCTTCCATGGTCAGCCAATGCTCATACGCCTTCAAGCGCCAGTCGAGCATCCAGCTCGGCTCGTCCTTCTTGAGCGAGATCATGCGGATCGTCTCTGGAGACAGGCCCTTCGGCGCGATCTCCATTTCGATGTTCGTCTCGAACCCAAACTTGTAGCCGGATTGCGTGAGCGACTGGACGGTATCGAGTGTTTCAGCGACTGCGGGCATGCGGACCTACTCGGCTGGGAGGACCGGCTGGGAAGCCGGCACAAGGTGATCGGGCACGGCCCGGACAGCGACGATGTCTGCGATAGAGATGGTGCCGAGCGCCTGCATGACGACCTCGTTCACCCGATCCCAGCCACCGCTGCAACTACACGAATCCTTGGCCTGGCAACTCGTCGGCGAACCTTCGACGCAGGCCGTCAGATGCACCGGACCGTCGATCGCCGCAACCACGTCGGCGACCTGGATCGTGTCCAGCGCTCGCGCCAGGCGGTAGCCGCCCCGCGCCCCGCGCTGACTGGCGACCAACCCTCCCGACGCCAAGCCCTTCAACACCTTCGCCACCGTTGGCTCCGGCAACCCGGTGGCCGCAGCGATACCCGGCGACGTCTGCACGCTCTGCGCGCAGGACAGTCGTGCAAGCACCACGACGGCGTAGTCCGCCAGTTTCGACAGTCTCAACATGACCAATTTTGCCTAAGCGGACCGATCCAGTCCAGATTGACCCGATGTGATGCCCCCGGCCGCTTTGGTCAACCCCCACGCTTGCGCAGCCTCCCGTGCTGCGGCACGAACGCCTCACTGAAGGAGTGGGCGGGATGGCCGAACATTACGAATTGCTGATCCGGGGCGGCACGTGCGTCCTCCCCTGGGGCGAGGCCGTGGCCGACATCGCCGCCTCCGACGGACGGATCCAGGCGATCGGCGCGCTCGGCAACGCGGGAGCCGACCGGGTGATCGACGCGGCCGGGCTGCACGTCCTGCCGGGGCTGATCGACCCGCATGTGCATCTGCGCGACCCGGGCGACCCCGCCGTCGAGAGCATCCCGACCGGCACCAAGGCGGCGGTCCTCGGGGGCCTGGTCGCGGTGTTCGACATGCCGAACACCGCCCCGTCCATCACCAACGCCGAGCAGATCGCCTGGAAGCAGGAGTATGTCGAGCGCGTCGCCTGGTGCGACATGGGCCTCTACGTCGGCGGCACGCGCGCCAACACGCCCGATCTGGCCGAGCTCGAAAGCGAGCGCGGCGTGTGCGGGGTCAAGGTATTCGCCGGGTCGTCGACCGGCGATCTGATGATCGAGGACGACCCGTCGCTCGAGGCCGTCATGCGCTCCGGCCGGCGTCGGATCAGCTTCCACAGCGAGGACGAATACCGGCTGCAGGAGCGCAAGCCGATGTTCAAGCGCGGCGACCCGTTCAGCGACCACGCCGTCTGGCGCGACGTCGAATGCGCGCTGCTCGGCACGAGGCGCCTGATGGCCCTGGCCCGCAAGACGGGCCGGCCGGCGCACATCCTGCACGTCTCGACGGCGGAGGAACTCGACTACCTCAAGGACTACCGCGACATCGCCACGGTCGAGCTGCTGGTCAACCACCTGACCCAATGGGCGCCCGACGTCTACGACCAACTCGGCGGCTACGGCGTGATGAACCCGCCGATCCGCGACCGCCGGCATTACGAGGCGGCGTGGCGCGCGGTGGCGGACGGCACCGCCGATACGATCGGCTCCGATCACGCGCCCCACCCGCGTGCGGCCAAGGAGCGTCCCTGGCCCGACACGGCGGCCGGACTGACCGGCGTGCAGACGCTGGTGCCGCTGATGCTGGACCACGTGAATGCGGGGCGTCTCACGCTGGGCCGAATGGTCGACCTGATGTGCGCCGGCCCGGCCCGCGTCTACGGCGTGGTCGGCAAGGGCCGTCTCGCCGCGGGCTACGACGCGGACTTCACGCTGGTCGACCTGAAGCGCCGCCGCCGCATCACGAACGACTGGATCGTCTCGCCGTGCGGGTGGACCCCGTTCGACGGCACCGAGGTCACCGGCTGGCCGCACGCCACCATCATCCGCGGCCGGGTCGTGATGCAGGAGGACGAAGTCTTGGGCGAGCCGTCAGGCAAGCTGGTGCGGTTCCGCTAACTCCACCGCCGCACCCTGTTTTCGTCATTGCCGGGCTTGACCCGGCAATCCAGGGCGGCACGAGCGTGCTTGGGGCACCGTGGACCACCGGATCAAGTCCGGTGGTGACGGGTAGTGGGTTCGCCGAACCCACCACCCCCGGGCGTCTCGATCACGAACACGTCGCCCGGCGCCAACTCCGCCCGGCTGCGACCCGCCATCGCCTCGACAACGCCCCCGCGCTCGACCCACTGCCGCCCCGGCGCCCCGTCCGCGCCACCCTGGAGCCCAAACGGCGCGACCTCGCGGCGGCTCGCCACCACCACCACCGTCATCGGTTGCTCGAACCGGATGCGCCGGACCGCCCCATCACCGCCGCGGGATGCGCCCGCGCCGCCGGAGCCCCGCCGGATGCCGAACTGCTCCAGCACCACTGGATAGCGCAGCTCGAACACCTCCGGATCGGTCATCCGTGTATTGGTCATATGGGTCTGGATCGCCGAGGCGCCCTCGCCGTCGGGGCCGGCGCCCATGCCGCCGCAGATCGTCTCGTAATATTGCCGCGTCGCGTCGCCGAACAGCACGTTGTTCATCGTCGCCTGGCTGCACGCCAGCCGGCCCAACGCCCCGAACAGTGCGTTGCACACGGCCTGGCTGACCTCGGTGTTGCCCGCCACCACGGCCGCCCCCGGCGCCGGCGACAGGAACGTGCCGGGCGGGATCACCAGCGTGATCGGCTTCAGGCAACCATCGTTGAGCGGGATGTCCTCGCCGACCAGGCAGCGGAACACATACAGCACCACCGCCCGCGTCACCGCCGGCGGGGCGTTGAAATTGGCCGGCGACTGCGGCCCGGTCCCGGTGAAATCCACCACCGCCGACCGGTCCGCCCGGTCGACCCGGACCGCCACACGCAACGGCGCCGCATCGTCCATCGTGTAGTCGAACGACCCGTCGCCGATCCGGTCCAAGACGCGGCGCACGCCCTCCTCGGCATTGTCCATCACATGCCGCATGTAGGCGCGCACCGTCGGCCACCCATACTGCCGCTCGACCCGGCCCAACTCCTGCACGCCGCGCGCATTCGCCGCCACCTGCGCCTTGATGTCGGCCACGTTCACGTCCGGGCTCCGCGCCGGATAGCGCGCGCCGGCCAGCAGCGCGCGGAACGCCGCCTCCTGGAACTCGCCCTGCGCCACCAGCAGGAAGTCGTCGATCACGACACCCTCCTCCTCGAGCGTCCAGCTGTCCGGCGGGGTGCTGCCCGGGGTCGTGCCGCCGATATCGGCATGGTGGCCGCGGCTGCCGACGAAGAAGCGGATCTCCCGCCCCTCGGCGTCAAACACCGGCGTGATTACCGTGATATCGGGCAGATGCGTGCCGCCGTTGAACGGGTTGTTCAGCGCCACCACGTCGCCTTGCCGCAGCGCCGCCCCGCGGCTGCGCAGCACCGTCTTCACGCTCTCGCCCATCGCCCCGAGATGCACCGGCACGTGCGGCGCGTTGGCGACCAGGTTGCCCTGGCCGTCGAACAGCGCGCAGGAGAAATCCAGCCGCTCCTTGATGTTGACGCTCATCGAGGTGTTCTGCAGCACCGCCCCGGTCTGCTCGGCCACGCTCATGAACAGATTGTTGAACAATTCCAACAGGACAGGGTCCGGCCGCGCATCGTCCGCCGCGACCCGGCCCGCCATCGCCTCGGTCCGCCGCAGCATGACGTGATCCCGCGCCGTGACCTCGGCCGTCCAGCCGGGCTCCACCACCGTCGTCGCATTCGCCTCGCGCAGCAGCGCCGGCCCGGCCAGCGTGTCGCCCGCCCGCAGCGCCGTCCGCTCGAACACCGGCGTCTCGTGCGCCCGCCCACCGCTCCACATCGAGACGGTGTCCACCGGCTCCGGTGCCCCGCTCTCGCGGGCCGGCAGCGCCGCCTCGGTGATCACCTCGCCCGCCGCGACCGCCTCGACCGCGACCAACTCGGCCACCAGCGCCCGGCCCGGCGTCACGAAGCCGAACCGGGCCCGGTGCGCCTCGGTGAAGGCCGCTTCGATCGCCGCCACATCGCCCTCGAGCGGCACCGGCAGCGCCGCCTCGGTCCCGGCGTAGCGGAGGTGTACGGATCGATGGACGGTGGCATGGGCCGGGTCGGCGCCCTGCTGCAGCAGGGCTGCCAAGGCCTCGTCGGCCAAGGTTTTCGCGACCCGGCCGGCCTCGGCCAGCGCCGCCGCCGCCCATGCCAGCTCGACCGCCTGCTCGCGCAGCACCGCCTGGTCCGCCAGGCCCATCCCATACGCCGACAGCACGCCCGCATACGGGTGGATGAACACGGTCTGCATGCCCAGCTCGTCGGCGACCAGGCACGCATGCTGCCCGCCGGCGCCGCCGAAGCACTGCAGCGCGAATCGCGACGCATCATGCCCCTTCTGCACGCTGACCTGCTTGATCGCGTTGGCCATGTTCGCGACCGCGACGCGCAGGAATCCTTCCGCGGCCTCGCGTGGGTCCGCCTTGCCCATCTCGGCTGCCACGCCGGCGAACTTCGCCCGCACCGTCTCGGCATCGAGCCGCTGGTCGCCACCGGGTCCGAAGATCGCCGGGAAATGCGCCGCCTGCACCTTGCCGACGCAGACATTGGCGTCCGTCACCGTCAGCGGGCCGCCGCGGCGGTAGCTCGCCGGGCCGGGATTGGCGCCGGCGCTATCCGGCCCGACCCGTACCCGGGCGCCGTCGAAATGCAGGATGCTGCCGCCGCCGGCCGCGACCGTGTTGATCGCCATCATCGGCGCCCGCATCCGCACGCCGGCGACTTCCGTCTCGAACGCCCGCTCGAACGCGCCGTCGTACAGCGCCACGTCCGTGCTGGTGCCGCCCATGTCGAAGCCGATGATTCGGTCCAGCCCGGCCATCTCCGCTGTCCGCGCGGCGCCCACGATGCCGCCGGCCGGCCCCGACAGGATCGCGTCCTTGCCGCCGAAGCTGTGCGCCTCCGCCAACCCGCCATTGCTCTGCATGAAATACAGCCGCGTGCCTTCGAGCTCGGCCGCCACCTGGTCCACATATCGGCGCAGGATCGGCGACAGATACGCGTCCACCACCGTCGTATCGCCCCGCGGCACCAGCCGTAGCAGCGGGCTCACCGCATGGCTGGCCGACACCTGCGCGAACCCGGCCTCATCAGCCAACTCGGCCAAGCGCCGTTCCATCTCGGGGTATTTCCACGCATGGATCAGCGCGATCGCGCACGCCTCGATCCCGTCCGCCCGGGCCGCCCGCAGCGCCTCGCACGCCGCCGCCTCGTCCAGCGCCTCGAACTCCCGCCCATCCGCCGCGACCCGGCCGCCCACCTCGGCCACGCGCTCATACAGCATCGTCGGCAACGTCACCTTCAGGTCGAACAGCCGCGGCCGGGCCTGGTTGCCGATCCGGAGCAGGTCGGCAAAGCCGCGGTTGACGAGGAGCAGCGTCCGCTCGCCCTTGCGCTCCAACAAGGCGTTGGTGGCGACCGTGGTGCCCATCTTCACCTGGTCGATCAGCCCCGCCGGGATGCGTTCCCCGGCCGGCACGCCCAGAATCTGCTTGATGCCGGCGATCGCTGCGTCGCGATAGCGGTCGGGATTCTCGCTCAGCAGCTTATGGGTGGACAGCGCCCCATCGGGCGCCCGCGCCACGATGTCCGTGAAGGTGCCGCCGCGATCGATCCAAAATTGCCATCCGTTCATGCGGTGATACTAATACGCCCTTCGGCACCGCGGTCACACGGTCGGGCTGCGGCGAGCGAAATTGGTGGGCTGAAAGCCCACCCTACGCGTTTATAGAGCGACTTGGACTTTCATGGCCTTCGAGCGATCGCCCGCTAGTTCGAACGCGCGCACGGCGTCGTCCAGCGGGATGATCTCGGTCAGGAGCGGCGCCACGTCGATCGCCCCGCTGCCGAGGAAGCCCACCGCCCACTCGAACTCGCGGTCGAACCGGAAGGTCCCGCGCAGCTCGATCTCCTTGGCCACGATGGCGTTGACCGGCAGCGTCATGTCGCCACCGAGACCGACCTGGACCACGACGGCGCCGGGTCGCGCGACGCCGATGGCGGCAGTCAACGCCGCCGCGCTGCCGGACGCCTCGAACACCACGTCGAAATAGCCTTTGCCGGCCTGGAAGCGGTCCAGCCCGGTGGCGTCGCTGCGCATGTTGACGGCCGAATCGGCCCCAATCTGCTTGACGATGGCCAGCGGCGCGTCGGCCAGGTCCGTCGCCACGATCTCCCGCGCTCCAGCCTGCCGCGCGACCAGGATCGACAGCGCGCCGATCGGCCCGGCCCCGGTCACCAGCACCCGCTTGCCCAGCAACGGCCCGGCCTGCGTCGCCGCATGCAGGCACACCGACAACGGCTCGGCGAAGGCGGCGTGCGCCAGGCTAAGGCCCGGCGGTAGCTTCACCGCCTGCGCCTCAGTGCAGGCGAGCACCTCGCGGAACCCGCCTTGCACGTGCGGGAAGCGCATCGCGCTACCGAAGAACCGCATGTCCAGGCAGTGCCGCGGCTTGCCCTCGAGGCAATACTCGCAGTGGCCGCAGGGATTGCTCGGGTTGACCGCCACCTTGTCGCCGACCGCCACGCGCGTGACCTCGGGGCCGATCGCCGCGACCTCGCCGGCGATCTCGTGGCCGGGGATCAGCGGCTCGCGGATGCGGATCGTGCCGAAGCCGCCATGTTGATAATAATGCAGATCCGAGCCGCAGATGCCGCCGTTGCGGATGCGCACCTGCACGTCACGCGGGCCCATCGGCGGCAGCTCCGCCTCGCCGATGCGTAGGTCGCGCGCGCCATGGATGATCGCGGCGCGCATCACAGCACCGCCGACATGCCGCCATCGACGTAGATGATCTGGCCGTTGACATAATCCGCCGCGCTCGACGAGAGGAACACGCAGGCCCCGACCAACTCGTCCGGCCGCCCCCACCGCTTCGAGGGCGTGCGCCCCTTCACCCAGGTGTCGAATTTAGGGTCGTCCATCAGCGCCTGATTCATATCCGTACTCATATAGCCCGGCCCGATCGCATTCGACTGGATGCCATGCTCGGCCCATTCGGCCGCCATCATCTGCGTCAGCAGCTTGATCCCGCCCTTGGCCACCGTGTACGGCGCCACCGTCGGGCGCGCGAACTGGCTCATCAGCGAGCCGATATTGACGATCTTGCCCGATTTGCGCGGCACCATCCGCCGCGCCGCCTCGCGCCCGATCATGAACGCGCTGGTCAGATTGGTGTCCAGCACCCGGCGGAAATCCGCCAGCTCGAGCTCCAGCATCGGCTTGCGGAACTGGATGCCGGCGTTGTTGACCAGGATGTCGACCGTGATCCCCTCACGATCGAACCGCTCGAAGGCCGCGGCGACGGCGGCCTCGTCGGTCACGTCGAACGCCGCGCTGTGCACCGTCGCGCCCGATCGCCGCAGCTCGGCCGCCGTCGTGTCGAGCCGCACCGGGTCGACGCCGTTCAGCACCACTGCCGCCCCGGCCTTCGCCAGGCCTTCGGCCATCCCGCGCCCGAGCCCACGCGACGACCCGGTGACCAGCGCGGTGCGCCCGGTCAGATCGAACAAACCTTGCAATCGCGTCTCCTCCTCGGGACCTCACGGGGGCCCGGTCTCCACCGGTGCGACCGCTTCGTCAATAGCAGCTTCACGGCCGCGAAATCCGCATCAAACCATCGGCGCGGTCACGCCCATGTGTTAGATCAAACGCATGAGCAAGGACGCCAAACGGTATTACGCGGTCCTCGGCGTCCACCCGGACGCGTCGGAGGAGGCCATTCGGGGCGCGTTCCGCCGGCGCGCCAAGGAACTGCATCCCGACGCGCAGTCGGGCAACGCCAACGCCTTCATCTTGCTCAAGCGCGCGTACGACACGCTGATCGATCCCGAGCATCGCGCTGCCTACGATCGCGCCAGCCAGCCTGCACCGCGGCGGTCGCCGGACGAGCCACGCCGACCGCACTCATCCCGTGCCGCGTCGCCGCGTCCGGTTTTTCGCCCGACGCCTATGCACCGCGTGAGAGGCGGCGTCGGCATCGTGCGCTATGCGATTGCGTTTCTCATCATGGCCGCGATCTCGATCGGCGGCGTCGAGGCCATGATCAGCCTGACCGCATCGCCCCCCTCGATCCAAGCTCGCGCGGTTCCGGAGGCCCCGGCGCCCGTCGGTGGGCCAGCATCGGCGGACGCCTCGACCGCGCCGGGATCGTCGAAATCGGGGTTCTGGGATCCGACGCCGGAGAAGAGCGGCAAGAAGACGCCGTAACCACGCATGGGGCTGCGGCCGGCTGGAACCCTGCCCGACTATCCTTGCCCGACTAGAACCTTTCGCGAGCGGGCTCGCTGGCGCGCGCCGGTTCGGTCAGTTGCAGATTGGAGGCTGCTGCCTTGCCACGCTCCATGACCACGTCGTAGCTGACGTTCTGGCCGTCGTTGAGGCCCTTGAGCCCGGCAGCCTGGACGGCCGTGATGTGCACGAACACATCCTTGCCGCCGTCCTTCGGCATGATGAAGCCATAACCTTTGGTGGCATTAAACCACTTCACCGAGCCTGTAGCCATTAGCGTCGTCTCTCCAGCATCAGCCCGGCGAGGATGCCGGCCGTCCAATGACTATCCACACCCCCAGCCGCCGATCGTTCGCCGCGTCTGCCGGTCAGAGAGTTTCATCAACACGCAAAAGTGCAGATTTTCTGGATCAAGTCAATCACACCTTCGTCATGATAAACTTCTGTTAAAGACATCCACAGAAAAAGGGGCAGACCTCGCGGCCTGCCCCCGTTTCGAACACCATGGAGCGTGGACTTAGAAGTCCATGTCACCCATGCCGCCCATGCCGCCGCCCGGAGGGCCGCCGGCCGAGGCCTTCTTCTCAGGACGGTCGGCGATCATCGCCTCGGTCGTGATCAGCAGGCTGGCGACCGACGCCGCATCCTGCAGCGCGGTACGCACGACCTTGGTCGGGTCGATGATGCCGGCGCCGACCATGTCCTTGAACTCCGCCGACTGCGCGTCGAAGCCGTAGTTGTACTCGTTGCTCTCGAGCACCTTGCCGGCGATGACCGCACCGTCTTCGCCCGCGTTCTCGGCGATCTGCCGCAACGGGGTCTGAACGGCCTTGCGGACGATCTCGATGCCGAACTTCTGGTCCTCGTTCTCCGGCTTCAGGTGCGCCAGGATCAAGCTGGCCCGCGCCAAAGCGACGCCGCCGCCCGGAACGATGCCCTCTTCAACCGCGGCCCGGGTCGCATGCAGCGCGTCGTCGACGCGGTCCTTGCGCTCCTTCACCTCGACCTCGGTCGAGCCACCGACGCGGATGACGGCGACGCCGCCCGCGAGCTTGGCCAAACGCTCCTGCAGCTTCTCGCGGTCGTAGTCCGAGGTGGTCTCCTCGATCTGCGCGCGGATCTGGTTGCAACGGCCCTTGATGTCGTCCTGCGAGCCGACGCCCTCGACGATGGTCGTGTTCTCTTTCTCGATGAGAACGCGCTTGGCACGGCCGAGCATCGCCAGCGTGACGGTCTCGAGCTTGATGCCGAGGTCCTCGGAGATGACCTGGCCACCGGTGAGGATCGCGATGTCCTCGAGCATCGCCTTGCGGCGATCGCCGAAGCCCGGCGCCTTCACGGCCGCGACCTTCAGGCCGCCGCGCAGCTTGTTCACCACGAGCGTGGCCAAGGCCTCACCCTCGATGTCCTCGGCGATGATCATCAGCGGACGCCCGCTCTGCACCACGGTCTCGAGCAGCGGCAGCATCGCCTGCAGGCCGGACAGCTTCTTCTCGTGGATCAGGATGTAGGGCTGGTCGAGCTCGGCGACCATCTTCTCCGCGTTCGTGATGAAATACGGGGAGATGTAGCCGCGGTCGAACTGCATGCCCTCGACGACGTCGAGCTCGGTCTGGATGCCCTTGGCTTCCTCGACCGTGATGACGCCCTCGTTGCCGACCTTCTGCATGGCCTCGGAGATCATGTGACCGATCTCGCTCTCGCCATTGGCGGAGATCGTGCCGACCTGGGCCGTCTCGGCCGGGGTCGTGATCTTCTTGGTGCGCTTGGCCAGCTCCTCGACGATCGCCTTGACCGCCTGGTCGACGCCGCGCTTCAGGTCCATCGGGTTCAGGCCGGCGGCCACACCCTTGGAGCCTTCGCGAACGATCGCCTGGGCGAGCACGGTCGCCGTCGTGGTGCCGTCACCAGCGATGTCGTTGGTCTTGGTCGCGACTTCGCGCAGCATCTGCGCGCCCATGTTCTCGAACTTGTCGGCGAGCTCGATCTCCTTGGCGACGGTGACGCCGTCCTTGGTGATGCGCGGGGCGCCGAAGCTCTTGTCGATCACCACGTTACGACCCTTGGGGCCCAACGTGACCTTGACTGCGTCGGCGAGAATGTCCACGCCGCGCAGCATGCGCTGGCGGGCATCGCTGCCGAACCGTACGTCCTTAGCTGACATATTGTATTCCTTATTCTGTTACTGGGAGAGCGGCTTTAGGCGGCCTTCTTTACCGGCGCAGCGCTGCCCTCGATGATGCCCATGATGTCGCTCTCCTTCATGATGAGGAGCTCTTCGCCATCGAGCTTGACTTCGGTGCCCGACCACTTGCCGAACAGCACGCGATCGCCGGCCTTGACGTCGAGTTCGACGATCTGGCCCTGCTCGTTGCGCGCGCCGGGGCCGACGGCGACGACTTCGCCTTCCATCGGCTTCTCTTTGGCGGTGTCGGGAATGATGATGCCGCCGAGGGACTTCTCTTCGGCAGTGATCCGCTTGACCACGATACGGTCATGCAGGGGACGGAACTTCATAGGAACGCTCCAGATTTTTGAGGCCCGAGACACGGGCGTTAGCACTCTCGATCGGAGAGTGCCAAGGCATGTAGGGGAAGGCGCCGTGCAAGTCAACCGCGTAGCAGCACTTCCCGCGATAGAGTGCTAGCCCGCTGAAATTATGCGAAATTTTAGTGACTCGTTAACGACAGATACGGCACCATCACCGGGTCGGCATGTGGCCGAGGAGAAAGCCCGTTTCAACCTGGGAGTGCTCGGGAATGGCGTTTCTACAGATCAAGGACTACCGCCTCACCACCGCAGAGATCCTTTACCACTACCCTGACCATCCCGCTTTGCTGCAGACCTATGTCTGGCAAAACATGGATATCGCCCCCGATTACCCCGAACTGCACCGCTTCCTCGAATTCTGGCGACGCAACCTCGATGGCAAGCTCCACTCCATCCGCGTCGCCTGCGCGGAGATCATGCGCACCGGCGGCATGCGCCACGCGGACCATTTGCGCCTGATGAATTAGAGCGCAGGGACGGGCCGGCGCCGCAGCAGCAAGACACCTAGTCCGACCGAGACGAGGAGCAGCGCGGCGGCCAGTCCGAACTGGAAGCCGTTCGACAGGCCGGCGCCCGCGCCGGCCAACGCGAACACCACCGTCTGCGGCACATACCCGATCGCCGACGCGACCAAGAACGGCGCGGCCGCGACTCCGGAGACGCCGGCGACGAGGTTGAGCAACACGTTGCTGCCGACCGGCAGCAACCGCAGCGTCAGCGTCGCCGTGAACGCCCGGCCGGTCAGGAAGCGATCCATCCGATCCAGCCGCCCGCCCTCGCGCCGCCGCAGGAACGCCAGCGCGGCGCGGCGCCCCAGCCAACGGACCCAGAAGAAATCGATCGCACACCCCGCCACCTCGGCCACCAGCGTCAGCACCACGCCCGGCCAGAACCCGAACGCATACCCCCCCGCCCGCGCAACCGCCTGCCGCGGCACCGCCGCGGCACAGGCCAGGGCCCCCACCAGCACGAACACCGCCGGCCCATGCGACCCGGCCGACGCCATCGCCGCCCGCGGCTCGAACCCGCTCTCCCGCAGCGCCAGCGCCACCGCCGCGAACACCAGCAGCATCACCGCCGGCTTCCACAGCATCCGCCCGGCCGCTTTCAAGGCGTCTCTACTTTCGGCCGCCGCCACCGCCGCTGCAGCCACGCCACCCCGGCCAGATCCACCAGCCCCACCGCCAGCCGGTCCAGCGTGCCGTATTTGGACTGGCCGCGCAGCCGGGGCCGATGGTTGACCGGCACCGACCGCACCCGCCCCCCGGCCCGCATGAACAGCGCCGGCAGGAACCGGTGCATGTGATCGAAATGCGGCAGTTCCATGAACGCCGCGCGGCGAAACAGCTTCAGCCCGCATCCCGTATCCGGCGTCGCATCGCCCAGCAGCGTCGCCCGCACCCGGTTCGCGACCAGCGACGAGATCCGCTTGACCCGCGTATCCCGCCGCGCCGTCCGATGTCCGGCGAACAGCACCGGCGACACCCCATTGTCCGCGTCTTCTTCCACTTGGGCCTGCGTGAACAGGCGCGGGATGTCGGCCGGGTCGTTCTGCCCATCGCCGTCGAGCGTCGCGATCCAGACCCCCGACGCCACCCGCACCCCGGTCACGATCGCCGCCGATTGCCCGCAACTCGTCACGTGCCGCCGCACCGTCAGCGTCGGCAGCTCGCGCTGCATGGCGCGCAACTCCTCGAGCGTCTCGTCGGTGCTGCCGTCGTCGACATAGACGATCTCGTGCGGCACATGCGGCAGCGCCTGCGTGATCTCCTCGATCAGCGGCCTGATATTCGCTGCCTCGTTGCGGACGGGCACCACGACCGATAACAGCGGCGCATCACGACCATCTGGTACGGGTCTCTGCATCGGACGCGCGGTAGCATCGCCCGATCCTCCCTCGCAAGATGCGGCCGACAGCGTATCTGTGCTGCACACTGCGCGCTTAGGAGCCCAGCCCATGACTACCGCTGCAGCGACGGCCCTCCGGCCAGCCCGGTCCGCCACCGCCGCCCGTTCCCGCCGCCCGGTCGCGGTCTGGCTGTTCTGCGTTTGCGTGATGCTGCTCGTGATGATTTCGCTCGGCGGCGCCACCCGGCTGACCGGCTCCGGCCTCTCTATCATGGAGTGGGCCCCGATCATGGGCACCATCCCGCCGCTGTCGGCGGCGGAGTGGGACCGGCTCTACGCGCTCTACCAGCAGATCCCGCAATACGCGCTGCTCAATCACGGCTTCGGGCTGGACGGCTTCAAGTCGATCTTCTGGCTCGAATGGACCCACCGGCTCTGGGGCCGCCTGACCGGGATCGTCTTCATCGTTCCGCTGATCGTGTTCGCCATCCGCGGCCAGATCTCGGCCCGCCTCGGGGTGCGCTTCTGCTTTCTCCTGCTGCTCGGGGGCCTGCAGGGTCTGGTCGGCTGGTTCATGGTCGCCAGCGGCTTCGACGCCGGCAGCACCGCGGTCTCGGCCTACCGCCTGGTGATGCATCTCATGCTGGCGCTGGCCCTCTACGCCGCCATCCTCTGGACCGCGCTCGAGACCTGGGACCCGGTGCGTGTCACCACCACCGCAGGCATGCGCCGCCTGCTGGGCACGCTATGCGTCGCGGTCACGCTGACGATCGCCGCCGGCGGCTTCGTCGCCGGGCTGAAGGCGGGGATGATCTACAACACCTTCCCGCTCATGGGCGGCAGCCTCGTGCCGGACGACTACGCCGCCCTACAGCCCTTCGTGCGCAACCTGACCGAAAATCTTGCCGCCGTGCAGTTCGACCACCGCCTGCTCGCCACGCTCACCGCGCTGTTCGCCCTCGCCACCGTGATCGCCGCCTGGCCCCGCTCCGGCCGCACCGGGCGGCCCGCTTTGGCGGCCATCGCCACCCTCGTCTGCCTGCAATACGGCATCGGCGTCGCGACGCTGTTACTGGTCGTGCCCGTCAGTCTCGCCACATTGCACCAGGGGGTGGCCATCCTCCTGCTATCGGCCACGCTCGTGGCGCTCTATCTGCATCGGGGCGGCACCGGCAGCTCGGCCGGCTGATGATCTCTTATCGAGCGAAATCCGCCGCCTGACGCGTCTCGGCGCTGGTAGTCGCTGAACTCATAGGTCAGACTAGGACAAGCATGACGCAATCTTCGCCCCTCTCCGCCCTGGCTGCGACCGACAGCCTGTTCTTCGATCGCTCCGGCGCCACGCTCGGCCGAGATACCGCCGAGAGCATCGTCGGCGACACGCTGTCCGGGATGGACGATGGCGAGTTGTTCCTCGAATACCGGGAGTCCGAGAGCATCTCGCTCGAGGAGGGCCGCATCCGCAGCGCCGGGTTCGACACCCATCTCGGCTTCGGCCTGCGTGCCGTGCTCGACGAGGAGGCCGGCTACGCCCATGCCGGCGAGGTGTCCGAAGCCGCCCTTCGCCGCGCGGCCGCCGCCGTCGGCGCCGTGCGCGGTGGCCGCACCGGCCGCGCCACCGAGCCGCCGCGCGCGACCAACTCGCGCCTGTATTCGGACGCCAATCCGCTGACCACGACCGATTTCGCCGACCGCACCGCCGCGTTGTCGATGCTGAACGACTATGCCCGCGGGCGGGACAGCCGGGTCAAGCAGGTGATGGCCAGCATCGCCGGCGAGTGGCAGGCGGTGCAGATCGTCCGCGCCGATGGCACCCGCGTCGCCGACCTCCGCCCGCTGGTCCGCATGGGCGTTTCGGTGGTCGTCGAGCAGGATGGCCGGCGCGAGAGCGGCAGCTTCGGGGGTGGCGGTCGCTTCGGCTACGCGGCGCTGCTCGACGAGGCCTACCTGAAGGCCGCCGTCGACGAGGCGCTGCGCCAGGCGCTGCTCAACCTCGAGAGCCGCCCGGCGCCGGCCGGCGACATGCCCGTCGTGCTCGGGCCCGGCTGGCCCGGCATCCTGCTCCACGAAGCGATCGGCCATGGCCTGGAGGGCGACTTCAACCGCAAGAAGACCTCCGCCTTCTCCGGCCTCATGGGGCAGCGCATCGCCAGCAAGGGGGTGACGATCGTCGATGACGGCACCATCCCGGACCGCCGCGGCAGCATCACCGTCGATGACGAGGGCACCCCCGGCGGCCGCACCGTCATGATCGAGGACGGTATCCTGACCGGCTACATCCAGGACCGGCTCAACGCCCGCCTCATGGGCGTCGCCCCGACCGGCAACGGCCGCCGCCAGAGCTACGCCCACGTGCCGATGCCGCGCATGACCAACACCATCATGCTCGGTGGCGACGCCAAGCGCGAGGACATGATCCGCTCGGTCAAGCGCGGCCTCTATGCGGTCAATTTCGGCGGCGGCCAGGTGGACATCACCTCCGGCAAGTTCGTCTTCTCGGCCAGCGAGGCCTACATGATCGAGGATGGAATCGTCACCGCTCCCGTCAAAGGCGCGACCCTGATCGGCAACGGCCCGGACGCCCTGCTGAAGGTCGAGATGATCGGCGACGACCCGGGCCTGGACCCGGGCATCGGCACCTGCGGCAAGAACGGCCAAGGCGTGCCGGTCGGCGTCGGCCAGCCCACCCTGAAGCTGTCCAGCCTCACCGTCGGCGGCACCGCCACGTGAGCGCGCGGGCCGGGTTCGCGCTTCTGGTGGTGCTGGCGGGTCTCACGGCCCAGCCCGCGCGCTCCGAGTCAACCACCTGCCCCGCCGTCAAGCTCCCGCCGATCGCACTGCCGCAGATGCGCCGGGCGCTGTCGACCGGGCTGGAGGTGACCATCGTCGCCTTCGGCAGCTCCTCCACCGAGGGCTCCCACGCGTCGGACATGCGCCACACCTACCCGGCCGTCCTGCAAGACGAGCTGGAGGCGGCGCTACCCGGCTCGCATATCGCCGTCCTGAACCGTGGCATCGGCGGCCAAGATGCTCCCGAGATGATCACCCGGCTCGACGCCGACGTCCTCGACGCGCACCCGACCCTGGTGATCTGGCAACTCGGCGCCAACGGCGCCATGCGCGGCAGCGACCCAGCCGCTTTCCAGAACATCGTCGATGACGGCGTCCGCCGGCTCGAGCGTAGCGGCGCCGACGTCATCCTGATGGACAACCAACGCTCACCCGCCGTGCTCGCCTCGCCGAGTCACACCCAGATCGACCAGGCGCTGGCCGACGTCGCACGCCGCGACGATGCGCGCCTGTTCGCCCGCGGGCGGTTGATGGAGCTGTGGCAGGACGCCGGGCATCCCTACGCGGAATTCCTGGCCGATGACGGCATCCACCACAACGATCTCGGCTATGCCTGCGTGGCCAAGGCTCTCGCGCAATCCATGGTGGAGGGCCTCGGCCCCCCCGCCGCCCGCATGAGCGCGTCGCAGTAGGTCAGCTCTCCGCCGGTGCGGTGTCGTCGATCCCGGCCCGGCGCAGCCCGTCGGCCAACCGCTCCGTCGCCCGCCGATCCTCGAACGGGCTCACCGCGAGGAACTGCTCGATGCCGAACTCGGGCTCGAACGCGCGCAGCCGCTTGCGCACCACCGCCGCCTCCGCGTGCTTGCCGAGTTGCCCCAAGGCGGCCAGATAGGCTTTGCACCCCGGCGCATAATCCGGGTTGAGCTCGTTGACCGCCCGGCCGAATTCGGCGGCCTTCTCGTAGTCTCCGCGCAGGAACGCCAGCAGGCTGAAGCCGACATCGTATTGGAACGCGAACGGATCGCCCGGCGAAAGCTGCCGGTAGCGCTCGAACCGCCGCTCCGCCTCGTCCAATTTGCCGGCGTAGAGCTGCGCGAACCCCGACAGCGCCCACGCCATCGCCAGGTTCGGGTTCAGCGCCAACGCCCGCTCATGCAACGACAACGCTTCCGGCAGCCGATGCTCCAAGGCCGCCCGCACATGGCCGGCCACCGTGAAGCTGCGGGCGTTCTGCGGGTCCAGCGTGATGCCGCGCTCGGCATGCCGGGCTGCCTGCTCGGCCACCCCGACCCGGTCTTTCGCCCATCCATGCTCGTCGAGGAAGCTGAACCAGTACGCCAACCAAGTGTGGGCCGGCGCGAGATCGGGCTGTCGCTCGATCGCCCGGCGCAAGGACGCGCCGGACTCCATGAATTGCTGCCGGTCCGAGCGGCTCATCCCCGGCAGCGCCCGCAGCATCAGCTCCCACGGCCCCGCATCGGCCAGCGGCACCTGCGCGGCGCGCCGGCTCTCCAGGCGCAGCACTTCGGGTTCGATCTGCGCGACCGTCTCCGAGGCGACCTCGTCCTGCAGGCTCAGCAGATCGTCCATCGTGCGATCGAAGCGTCGCGTCCAGACGACCTGGTTGCCGTCGCGCAGGTCGATCAGCCGCGGCGCGATCCGGATCCGGTCGCCGGCGCGCTGCACCGTGCCGTCGATCAGGTAGTCGAGCCCCAGCGCATTGCGCAGCGCGGTATCGTCCCGCCCATCGGCCACACTCTGCACCAGCGACGAGGTCGACACGATCGAGAGCCAGCGGAAGCGGCTGAGCGACGAGGTGATCTCCTCGGCCAGCCCCATCGCGAGATGGTTGTGCGCCGGGTCGGTCCCGACCAGGCTGAGCGGCAGCGCGCCGATGCGGGCCCCGGTGCGCGGCAGGGGCGGCCGCGGCTCCAGCTTGGGCTCGTTGACGGACGATGCCGGCGCCGGCATCGTCGTTTGCGGCCGCACGGTCTTGCCGCTCCGGATCTCGGCAAGCAGGGCTTGGGTCTCGGGCGACGGCGCAGCGTCCAGCAGATCGCTCAGCACCGCCCGGCAGCGATCGTAGGATTGGATCGCCATTCCCCGCTCGCCGCGCTCGGCATGGGCCCGCATCAGCGCGCGCCACGCCCCCTCATGCGCCCGGTCGATCGCCAGTAATTGCTGCGCCACCGGGATCAGGGTCTCCGGCGCCACCTGCTCGTTCAGCAAGGCCTCGGCCACGCTCCGTGCCCGGTCGCGTAATCGTTCCCGCTCGCCGTGCAGCCAGATGTCGAACGCCGGGTCGACTCCGTCGAGTTCCTCGAGCAACTCGCTATCGAGCAGTGCCAGCGCGCCGGGCGAGGCGGTCGTGGCGCGCAGGACCTCGTCCACATCGACCCACACGATCCCCGGCCGCAGCACCAGGCTGTCGCGGTTGATGGTGAGGATCTCGGTCCCCGCCGGCGCGAGGACTTCCAGCAGCCGGTGTATCTCCTGCCGCAGCGAGGCCCGGGCCTGCTCCTCCGGACGGCGGCTCCACAGCAGCTCGGCCAAGCGTGACCGCAACACCGGCCGCGGCGCCGACAGCACGACGATGGCGAGCAGCGCGCGCGTCTTGCGACCCGGCGGCAGCACGCTATCGCTGTTGACCGTCCAGGCTTCCATCTGGCCGATCAGCCGCAACCGTACCGCGACCTGGTCGGCATCGCCAAAGCCAGAGCCCTGGGTATGTTCGTGGGCTGTCATTTATGCGCCTATCATCCCACGGACCATAACCCGAGAACGGTGGTTTAACGCAAGACGGATGTTTTACGTCGCGGTTCTTACCGACGAATCACGCCGGCACTACAAATTCAGCCCCGTCGCAAAAATTATACGGCCGCCTCGAGGAGGATCCGGGCGGCGTCTCCCCCCCATTCTCCGTGGTATTTGCCCAGCCAATGCTCGGCTTGCGTGGGCTCCCCCTCTGCAATCGCTTGAATTGGTGCGAGGTAGGAGCGCTCATCCTGGCCCGCCGCGTCGACATACGCGCGGGACCGGAGGCCCGCATCCGCGATGACGACTAAGTCACGCGCGATACGGCGCACCACATCGCCGCCGAACGGTGCATCCATCGCGAGAATCGTCACGGCCGAACGCAACTGCAGATAGTCGGTCCAAGGCCGCTCCTTCATCAAGGCTTCGGCCGCTGCCAGCGAAGATTCATCGTAGAGCAACCCCGTCCAGAACGCGCTTTGCGCCAGCATCATGTCGGGCCGGCCCGCATCCGCCCCGCGCATCTCGAGGAAGCGTTTCACCCGCACGTCGGTGAAGGCGGTCGTCATATGATCGGCGAAGTCGCCCAGCGTCGCCGTCACGCCGGGCAGGTCGGGCAACCCGGCCGTCATGTACTGCCGGAACGACTGCCCCGCCACGTCGTGGTAGACGCCGTCGCGCAGCACGAAATACATCGGCACGTCCAGCAGCCATTCGACGTAGCGCTCGAAGCCGAACCCGTCCTCGAACATCACCGCCGGCATGCCGGAGCGCTCGATGTCCGTGTCGGTCCAAACCCGCGCCCGGCTCGACAGGAACCCGCTCGGCTTGCCCTCAATGAACGGCGAATTGGCGAACAGCGCCGTCGCCACCGGCTGGAACGCGAGCGAGACCCGCAGCTTGCGCACCATGTCCTGCTCGGACTCGTAATCGAGATTGACCTGCACAGTACAGGTCCGCGTCATCATATCGAGCCCGAAGGCGCCCTTGAGCGGCATGTAGCGCCGCATGATCCCGTAACGCGCCTTCGGCATCACGGGCATCTGGTCGCGCCGCATCGTCGGATGGAACCCGAGCGGCGCGAACCCGAGCCCGAGCGGATCGGCGGCGCGACGCACGTCGGCGAAATGCGACTCGAACTCCGCCTTCGTTTCGTGCAGCGTCTGCGCCATGCCGCCGGACAGTTCGAGCTGCCCGGCCGGCTCCAGCGACACCGAGGCCGATTTGGCCACCCCCAGCCCTTTCAGCGCGATCGGCACGCCCGCCTCGTTGATCGGCTCCCATCGCCCGGGCTCGACGATTCCGGTCAGCACGGCCCGGATCCCGTCGGGCTCGTAGGCGGGCGGCAGGCCGGTATCGCGCCGGAAGCCGAACTTCTCATGCTCGGTGCCGATGCGCCACGCCGCCTTCGGCTTGCAGCCCTCGGCGATGTAGTCGGCCAGTTGCTGCACCGACTCGATCGGCGTGTCGTCAACGTCACCAGGATTGGACATCGGGACGCGGAGTTCCTCTCAATATAAACGGGCCGAGGGCTACGTGAGCCCTCGGCCCGGGGAGGCGAACACAACACTTTCGCAGCTACCGGCGTCAAGGCAGGGTGGCTTGATGGCAGCCCACAGCCTATAGGCACGACGGTGACGAGCTGGACCGATATCCCCGCCTCGGGCTGGGTGGCGCGGCTGCCGCCCAAGGCGCGCGCCTACGCCGTGCTGGCCCGCTTCGACCGGCCGATCGGCGCGTGGCTGCTGTTTCTGCCGGGTCTATGGTCGATCGTGCTGGCCCGCGTGCCGGCACAGCCGACGCTCTGGCTGCTGGTCCTGTTCGGCGTGGGCGCGGTCGTGATGCGCGGTGCCGGATGCGTGGTCAACGACATGTGGGACCGCGACATGGATCGCCTGGTCAGCCGCACCGCCTCCCGCCCGCTCGCCAGCGGCGCGCTGCGGATGCGCGAGGCGGCCGTCTTCCTGACCGTGCTGCTGGCGATCGGGCTGGCCATCCTGCTGCAGCTCGATCGCCTGGCGCAGCTCCTCGGCGTCGCCTCCCTGCTCCTGGTCACGCTCTACCCGCTCGCCAAGCGCGTCACCTGGTGGCCACAGGCCGTGCTCGGCCTCACCTTCTCCTGGGCCGCGCCGATGGGCTACGCCGCCGCGACCGGCCGCCTCGATGCGGCGGCCGCCGCGCTCTACGCCGCCGCCTTCTGCTGGATCCTGGGCTACGACACCGTCTACGCGCACCAGGACCGCGAGGATGACGCCCTGATCGGTGTGCGCAGCACCGCCCGCCTATTCGCCACCTCGACCAAGCCCTTCCTCGCCGTCTGCTATACCGCGACCATCGCACTCCTGGCGCTGGCGGGCGCCTCGGCCGGTCTCAGCCCGCGCTTCTACGTCGCCCTCCTGCTCCCGGCCGCCCTACTCGCCTGGCAGGCCAACACCCTCGACGTCGACGATCCGGCCGGCTGCCTTGCCCGCTTCCATCTCAATCGCGAAACCGGGTTGCTCATCGGCCTGGCCATCTTCCTCGGAACCGCCTGGCGGTGACGCCCGCCGAGTTCGTCGCCGCCAACACCGCCATCGGCATCGCCCCGCTCGTCCCCGAGATCCGCCTGCACCTCGCCACCGAGATCACCCCGATCTGGCAAGCCACCGAGACCTGGCTGGCCCGCGCCGGCCTCGCACCGCCATATTGGGCGTTCGCCTGGCCCGGTGCCCAAGCCATCGCTCGCCGGGTCCTCGATGACCCGGCCCTCGTCCGCGGCCGCTCCGTGCTCGACTTCGCTGCCGGCGGTGGCCTGGCCGCCATCGCCTGCGCCATCGCCGGCGCCGCCGCCGAGACCGCCGAGCTCGACCCCCTCGCCACCGCCGCCACACGGGCCAACGCCGCGCTCAACGGCGTCGAGCTGGCCACCCATACCGGCGACATCGTCGGCAGTGCCGGACGGTGGGACCTAATCCTCTGCGGCGACGTCTGCTACGAAGCGCCGATGACCCGGCACATTCTCCCCTGGCTGCGCACGCTCGCCCGCACCGCCGAGATCTGGATCGCCGACCCCGGCCGGGCGTATGTGCCCACCGGGGGGATGACCACCCTGGCCACCTACACGGTGCCGACCACGTTCGAGGTCGAGGGCTGCGCGAGCCGCACCACCACCATCTATCGCCTGCTCCCGGCCTGATCGATGCGTCTGCTGCAACCGCTGCGGACGCGCGAGATCGCGCTCCTCTGGGGCGGCCTATCGCTGTCGGCGATCGGCGACCAGCTCTACACGGTCACGCTGAGCTGGGTTGCCGTCGCGGTGTTCGGCTCCGCGGCCGGCTACCTCACCGCGCTCCAGGCCGCGGTGGTGCTGCTTTCCGCCCTGGGCCTCGGCCGCTGGGTGGACCGCTGGAGCGCGCAAGCCACCCTGATCGCCGCCGACCTCGTCCGGATGGCGGTGCTGCTCGGCCTGGTGTGGTCCTGGCTTTCGCTCGACCGCCCCGCCGCGCTGCCGCTGATCGTCGTCATCGTGGTGCTCGCGGCCGGCCAGGCGGTGTTCCAGCCCGCCTTGCAGCTGGTCCTGCCGGGTCTGCTGCCGGACCGGGCGCTGCTGCCCGCGGCCAACGCGCTGATGGACGCGACCGACCGCAGCGCCCGCCTGCTGGGCCCGGGCCTCGTCGCCGTCCTCGCCGGCGGCCTGCCGACCGTCCACTTCATCTCGCTGGACGCCGGCAGCTTCCTGCTCTCCGCGACGGCGCTGCTGCTGATCCGACGCCGGCGCCCGCTCGATCTCGCCCGCTCGCCCGCCGGCGAGACGATCTGGCAGGCGATCCGCCGCGGCATCGACGCCATGACGGCACACCCGCTCCTCGGCTACGTCCTGCGCACCACGGCGATCGTCAACGGCGCCTGGTACACCGCCTTCTTCCTCGCTATCCCGCTGCTGATCGAGCGCGAGGGGCTGCGTGGACCCGGCGGCTCCGGACTGGGCGCGTTCGGCCTCGTCATCGCGGCCTATGGCTGCACCAACCTGCTGTCCACGCTCGTCCTCGGCGGCCGGCCGATGCCGTTGCGGCCGCAACGGCAGATGTTCTCGGGCGGCCTGGTCAGCGGGACCGGCACTGCGCTGATCGCCGCGACGCCGTTGCTGCCGGAGGCCTGGCGCCTGCCGGGCTTGGCGGCTGCGTCCGCCGTCGCCGCGATCGGCGGCCCGATGAAAGACATCCCGTTCGCCGTGTTGCGGCAGATCCGCCTGGATCCCCGCAACCTCGCGGCCGGCGTTCGTGCCTACATCGCCAGCAACAGTGCCGGCCTCCTCCTGGCCATGCTGCTGGCCCCGGCCCTGCTCGAACGCCTCGGCCCGGCCGCCGTCATCCTGCTATGCGGCGCCGCGATGGTCATGACCGCCGCCATCGGCCTGCTCCGCCACCGCGCCCACCGCGAGACCGCGCTATGACGCCGCCAGCACCGCCGGCGCCTCGTCATGCGACCGGCGCGACCGCTGCTTGCCGACCGTGCTCTTCACCAGCTCCGCATCCAGCTGCGCACCGATGAGCACCACGGTGCTGGAAATCCAGATCCAGGTCATGAAGCCCACCACCGCGCCGAGCGACCCATAGGTCTTGTTGTAGCTGCCGAAATTCGCCACGTACCACGAGAACAGCACCGACACGAGCATCCAGCCGATGGTCGCGAACCCGCTGCCCCAGGTGATCCAGCGCCACACCACCTTCGTCCGGCACGGGCCGAAGCGGAACAGCACCGCGAGCAATAGGCATAGACCGCCCAGCAGCAGCGGCCAGCGGAGCCAGAACACCAGTTGGTCGAGGATCGGGCCGAGACCCACGAACGCCAAGACCGCCGGCACCACCACGATCCCGGCCAGCGCCATGACCATGAACAGCACCGTGCCCGCTGTGCAGAGCAGCGTCAGCGCGGTCAGCTTGATGAAGCTGCGCTTCTCCTTGACCTCGTGCACCTGGTTGAGGCCGTTGAACATCGCCTTCATCGCTTGATTGGAGGTCCACAGCGATGTCCCGAGCCCGATGAGGAACGCCCACCCCAGGCCATTTCCCTTCGCCGCCGTCAGCGATTTGAGCTCGTCGGTCAGCAACTCCATCCCGCCACCCGGCATGACCATGGCCAGACCGTTGACCTGCTCGGCGATCTTCGCCGGGTCGGCGAACAGCCCATACAACGAAACCAGCATCGCCATCCCGGGAAAGATCGACAGCAGCGTGTAGAAGGTCATCGCGGCAGCCTGAGTCATCAGGTCGTTCTCGGCCACTTCCGACATCACGCGCTTGGATAACGGCCACACGCCAGGCGGGGGTGCCGGGTTTTCGTCGGTGCCGAGCTGCGGCTCCTGCGGCTTGCGCTTTCGGTCCGGCCACGAGCTGCCGTCTTTGGCGACGAACAGTCCGACCACGGCGAGCACGGCCAACACGACTGGATTTTCTAGCTTGGTCCGCATGCCAAACCTCTTGCAACGTCACGTTGTAAGTCAGCATGCGCCGAATGGTTGCGCGACCGGGCAGCATCTCACATCGAAGACAACACCGCCGGCGCCAGGTCGGTCTGCTTGGCCGCCGGATGCGCCTGGTTGCGGAAGCGCAGCTCCCCGTCGGGCGCGGCATCCGGCGTAGCGATGCCGAACAGCTCCAGCCGCGAGCTGCAGGTGATCGCGACCACGCCCGATGCCGCAGGGTTGGTCAGGAACTGCCGTGCCTCGCCCTCCAGCTCGAGCTTCTCGCGCAACAGACGCCACTCGAGCCGGTCGGTATCCTCCACGAACATCGCGAGGATACCGGGCCGGGCGCCCGTCAGCCGCGCCGGCACGATCTCGGCCAGCCGCCGCCGCACCGCCGCCGCGATGTCGTTCTGCTGGCCCGCCCGCGCCGCCAGCACAAAAAGTCCCCCGTCGCCGGCCGAAACCGCGAGGTGCGCCTCGGGTCCGAACTCCCGCCGCAGCCGCGGCATCAACCCCAACTCGTCCGCCTGCGCCGCTGCGAGCATCAGCGGGTCGAGCCGCAACACGAGAGCCTCGTCGCTGTCGGCCCGCCGCTGCTCGACGAGCATTTGCTTGATCCGCCGGTGCAACGCCGGCAGCAAGCCGCTTTCGTCGGACCCGGGCAGCTTCAACCCCAACGGAAACGTCAACTTCAGCAGGTAGCGACCGGGATGCGCGCGCAACCAGGTCTGCAAGTCTGGATCGATCTGGTCGACGAGCCGGAACCAGGCACCGCGATGCACCCCCCGCCCGTCTTCGGCCGACACCACGTCGCACGCGATCTCCGCCTCGGCGCTCCCGCGCCGGATGAGCAGGTCGAACGGCGCCGCGCTTTCAAACCCGGCGAATTCGACGTCAAATGCGCGTGATCGCTGCAGCGCCGCGGTCCGCAGCAGGTGAAAGGCGGGGATGAGGCAGTTTCGCCCCGACACCGCCGCGGCCAATGTCGCCTGTAGGCGGACCCGTCCCGCCGGAGTGAGCTGGTCGTTGAGCGTAACCGCGTCCGCCGCATACTCGGCGATGCGGAGCTCCGCGTTCGTCAGCACCCGATTGCCGGTCCCGCGCGCCAGCCGGTCGATCACGAGTTCGATGGCGTGGAATTGCAGCGCGCCCTTGCTCTCCCGCGTCGCCCCGGCAGCCCGCAGCTCGCTGATCCGCGCCTCCCAGGCCTTGGCGCCACACAGCCCGATGAAGTCGGTCAGCGATGCGGAGAAGTCGGTCGATCGGTCTTCTGGGCCCACGATCAGTTCCGTGGTAGCCGCGCGTACGCGGGTGCAGTCGGGTTCTGCGCCCGATGCCGTAGCAGATGGTCCGCCAAGACACATGCGACCATTGCTTCTCCGACCGGAACCGCGCGGATGCCCACGCAGGGATCATGGCGGCCCTTGGTCGCGATGTCCACGTCGGCGCCGGCCCGATCGACCGAATGCAACGACGTCAGGATCGAACTCGTCGGCTTGACCGCGAAACGGACCACCACCGGCTGCCCCGTGCTGATGCCGCCCAGCACCCCGCCGGCATGGTTGGCGGAGAACTGCACCCCCCCCGCTTGCATGCGCATCTCGTCCGCGTTCTCCTCGCCCCGCGACGCCGCGGCCGCGAAGCCGTCCCCGATCTCGACCCCCTTGACCGCATTGATCCCCATCAGCGCGCCCGCCAGATCCGCGTCCAGCTTGCCGTAGATCGGCGCGCCCAGCCCGGCCGGCACGCCGTCGGCCACCACCTCGATCACCGCCCCCACGCTCGAACCGGCCTTGCGGATCTCGGCCAGGTCGTCTTCCCACAATGCCACCGTCTCGGCATCCGGGCAGAAGAACGGATTTTGATCCACCTGATCCCACGCCCACCGCGTCCGATCGATCCGCCGCGCCCCGATCTGCACCAGCGCCCCCCGCACCCGGACCTCGTCGCCCAGCACCAGCCGCGCCACCGCCCCCGCCGCCACCCGGCTCGCCGTCTCCCGCGCCGAACTCCGCCCGCCGCCGCGGTAATCCCGCACCCCGTATTTCAGCTCGTATGTCAGGTCCGCATGGCCCGGCCTGAACTGCTGCGCGATCGCCCCGTAATCCTTGCTCCGCTGGTCCACGTTCTGGATCTCCAGCGCGATCGGCGTTCCGGTGGTGCGGCCCTCGAACACGCCGGACAGGATCTTCACCGCGTCCGGCTCCTGCCGCTGCGTCGTATAGCGGGACTGGCCGGGCCGGCGGCGGTCGAGCCAGGGCTGGATGTCGCTTTCCTCCAGCTTCAGCAACGGCGGGCACCCATCGACGACGCACCCGATCGCCGGGCCGTGGCTCTCGCCCCAGGTGGTGACGCGGAACAGATGACCGAAGCTGTTGTGGCTCACGACTCCGCCACGTTGATGTCGGGTGCCGCCGGGTTCTTCATGCCGACGATGTGATAGCCGCTGTCGACGTGATGCACCTCGCCGGTCACCCCTGATGAGAGCGGGCTCAGCAGATACAGTCCGGCGCCGCCGACCTCCTCCAACGAGACGTTCCGCTCCAGCGGCGAGTTGTATTGGTTCCAGCGCAGGATATAGCGGAAATCGCCGATCCCGCTCGCCGCCAGCGTCTTCATCGGCCCGGCCGAGAGCGCGTTCACCCGGATCCCCTGCCCGCCCAGATCGGCCGCCAGATAGCGGACCGAACTCTCCAGCGCCGCCTTGGCCACGCCCATGACATTATAGTGTGGCATCACCCGCTCGGCCCCGAGATAGGACAGCGTCAGCAACGACCCGCCCGCCCGCATCATCGGCACCGCCCGCTGCGCCACCGCGGTGAACGAGAAGCACGAGATGTCCATCGCCGTCAGGAACGCCTGCCGCGGCGTATCGAGGTATTTGCCCCGCAGATACTGCTTGTCCGCCCATCCGATCGCGTGCAGCACGAAGTCGATCTTGTCCCACGACCGCCCGATCCCCTCGAACGCCGCGTCGATGCTGGCATCGTCGCTGACGTCGCACGGGAACACCAGCTCGCTGCCGGTCCCAGCCGCCAGCGGCCGCACCCGCTTCTCCAGCGCCTCGCCCTGGAACGTGAACGCCAGCTCGGCGCCTTGGGACGCGCACGCAGCCGCGATCCCCCACGCGATCGACCGCTCGTTCGCCACGCCCATGATGACGCCACGCTTGCCCGCCATCAGCGTCCCTTTGACACTCCCGCTCATCGCTTGGGGGGCTTCGGGCATGGGAGGTCACCTCGTAGTCGGACAGCGGGCGTCGTGACACAGCCGCGACAGGAGGGAAAGGGGTTACGACTTCAGCCCGACGACATAGCTTCTCCTGACCATTGACCCAAGCGAGGTTTCCATGCCCGACACCGCCCTGCCCGCAGCCGCACCGCCACCGGGCATTCCGGACGTCGCCGACCCGTTCCGCCTGTTCGAGGACT
>CAZZVQ010000021.1:0-26802 GCA_964657565.1 uncultured Acetobacteraceae bacterium | reverse complement strand
GCACCGCCACCGGGCATTCCGGACGTCGCCGACCCGTTCCGCCTGTTCGAGGACTGGATGCAGGCCGCCAAGGCCAGCGAGCCGAACGACCCCAACGCCCTCGCTTTGGCCACCGCGACCCCCGACGGCCACCCGTCCGTGCGCATGGTCCTGCTGAAGGGCTTCGACGACCGCGGCTTCGTCTTCTATACCAATTACGAGAGCCGCAAGGGCGGTGAGCTGCAGGCCAATCCGCACGCCGCCCTGCTGTTTCATTGGAAGAGCCTGCGCCGGCAGGTCCGCGTCGAGGGTCCCGTCGGCCCGGTGAGCGAGGCCGAAGCCGACGCCTACTTCGCCTCGCGCGCGCGCGTTTCCCGCCTTGGCGCCATCGCGTCCGATCAATCCCGCCCGCTCCCGTCGCGCGCGGAGTTCGAGCGCCGGGTCGCGGCGCTGGACGCGCAATACCCGGGCGACACCATTCCCCGCCCCGTCCACTGGTCCGGCTTCCGCGTGACGCCGGAGAGCATCGAGTTCTGGCAGGACATGCCCTTCCGCCTACACGACCGCCGCGTCTTCACCCGCGACGGCAACGGCTGGCGCAGGACTGCGCTCTATCCTTAACCAGTGGCGCCCTGCGTGACGCCTGCTATGAGTCCCACCTACGAACGCTGGGAGGGATTCATGCCGATTCGTAGATTGCTCCTGCCGCTGACCGGCACCGCCGCCGGCGAGGCTGCGCTCACCAGCGCCCTCCTCGTCGCGCGCATGTGGAACGCGCACCTCACCGCGCTGCATGTGCGGATCGATAGCCGTGACGTCGCCCCGCTGGCCGGCGAAGGCCTGTCGGGCGCGATGATCGAAGAGATGATGTCCGCCACCGAAAAGGAGAGCAGCGAGCGGAGCGACGCCGTGCGCGAGATGTTCCAGCGCTTCGTCACGCAACACGGCGTCACCGTCGCCGAACCCGGCACCCGCGGGGCGACGGCGAATTTCTACGGCGTGACCGGCCGCGAGGAGGACCTCGTCGCCCAGCTCGCCCGCCTCGCCGACCTCACCGTCGTCCCCCACCCCGAGGCGGGTGACGACGTCAGCAGCAGCGACGCGCTGCACGCCGTCCTGTTCGACAGCGGCCGTCCCGTCCTGATCGCGCCGCAGAAACCTCCGGCCGCGATCGGCACCCGCGTCTGCGTGGCCTGGAACGGCACCGCCGAGAGCGCCGCCGCCGTGCAGGCCGCGATCGCCTGGATGCAGCGCGCCGAGAGCGTCCGCATCCTGTATTCGGACGAGTACCAGCGCCGCGGCCCCGGCGCACCGGAGGTCGCCAGCTATCTCGCCCTGCACGATATCCACGCCGAGACGGTTCCGTTCAAGAGTATCGACCGCGACGTCGGCAAGGGCCTGCTCGCGGCCGCCAACGAGTTCGGCGCCGACCTGCTCGCCATGGGCGCCTACTCGCACTCCCGCATCCGTCAGCTCATCCTCGGCGGCGTGACCCGGCACGTCTTGGAGCGCGCCACCATCCCGGTGATGATGAACCGCTGATCGCAAAGGGGGTAAGGTTGGTCGGGGCGAGAGGATTCGAACCTCCGGCCTCCTGCTCCCAAAGCAGGCGTACTACCAGGCTGTACTACACCCCGGACCAGGCCTCCCTATGGAGCGGTCCGCGTCGGCACGCAAGCGTTGAACTCAGCCCTTGGAAAAGATCCGCTGCTCGACCTTGTCGCCAACGTGAATACCCAGCTGCCGCGCCGTCCCCGCCGCCAACTCCAGCGTCGCCCGCACCGGCCCGCCGCTATCGATCGTCGCCAAGCTCTCCGGCGTCGTGTTCTCGGCGATCCGCCGGATGGTGCCGTCCTGGTTGATGAACACCATGTCCAGCGACGACACCGTGTTGCGCATCCACATCATGCTGTCCCGCGGCGTGCCCCAGTCGAACAGCATCCCGCCCTCCGCCGGCACCGACTTGCGGAACATCAGCCCGACCTCCTGCTGCTGCGGGCTCAACGCCATCTCGACGTCGAATTCGTGCCTCTTGCCGTCGCGCGTCACGATGGCGAGCTTTTCCTTCGGCAACTCCGGCTGTGCCCCGGTGATCTCCTGCGCCTCCGCCCGCATCGCCACCAACACGCCGAGCGCGCCTCCAAGAAAATATCTGCGCTTCATGCATCGAGCCTTTCGCTGACCGTGATGGACGCCACGCGCTTGACCTCGTCACGAACGGGTCCCTCACGTGGATCGTCTTTGATGGTTGTGAACCAATGCAGCGGCGGATTACGCCCCGCGGCACGATTATAGACCAGACCGCGCAACACGGCCTCCGCCGCCGGCGTCGTCCGCGCCGGAATCTCGATCCCGTTCAGCGTCGCCCAAACCCCCGCCCAGCATCGCCCGACCGTGTAGGGATTATACCCGCCCCCGCCCGTGACGACGACGCGCGGCGCCAACGCCTGCACCGCCGCCGCCACCGCGAAATGCGCATTGTTGCTCAGCGACAATTTCGCCAGCGGGTCCTCCTCGAGGGCATCCGCACCACACTGCAGAAAGATCGCCTGCGGCCGCCGCGCCGCGATCAACGGCAGCACCGCCGCATCCATCACCCAGCGCATCTCGCTATCGTTGAACCCGGCCGGCACCGGCAGATTCCGCGCCGCCCCTCCTGCCCGATCCTCGACCCGGCCCGTGAACGGCCACCGCCCCGCCTCGTGCACGCTGATGGTCAGCACCCGCTCGTCCCCGTGGAACGCATCCTGCACGCCGTCACCGTGATGCGCGTCGATATCCAGATACACGATGTTGTCGAGCCCGGCCTCGAGCCAGGTCATCAGCCCCAGCACCGGGTCGTTGAGATAGCAGAACCCGCTCGCCCGCGCCGGGCGCCCGTGATGCGTGCCGCCGCCGGGGCAGTGCACGACCCGGCCCTCTAGCGCCAGCCGGCACGCCAGCATCACCCCGCCCGCCGAGGTCATCGGCCGGCGATAGATCTCGGCGTAGACCGGGTTGCCCTCGGCCCCGATCCGGAACCGCTCCCGATCCGCGTCCGACACCGCCTGCTCCTCCTCGGCCCGCCGCAGCGCGTCGACATAGGCCGGGTCGTGAAATCGCAGCACGTCGCCCAGCTCGGCCATCGGCGCCACGCGGAACTGGCTGTCATCCAGCCAGCCCATCGCGCGGCACAGATCGGTGCAGGTCGTCACCCGCGGGATCGCCAGCGGGTGCGTCGCGCCATAGGTCGAGCGGCGATAGATCTCGCTGCCGATGTAGAGGGGTTGGTTCAGCCGACGCCCTCGACGATGCGGAAATCCCGCTCGACCGCGCCGCGCAGCGCGTCCAGCGCCGCGCCATATTCAGGGCTGTCATGCGCCGTCTTGGCCGCATCGACGCTCGCGAACTCGACGACGACGGTCCGCCCGGCGATCCCCTCTTCATGCGCCTCGACCGCCGGTCCGCGCACGATGAACTTGCCGCCATGCTTCTCGATCGCCGGCGCGGCCAGCTTGGCATAGGCGCCGAGCTTCTCCTGGTCATGCACCGCCCGATAGCAGCTCACCCAATAACCTTTGGCCATTTGCAGTCCTCCCTTTTGTTGAACGCTTAAACCCGCTGCGGCATGCCCAGTGGGATGACCGTGCTGACGATACTGGCGTCCAGAGCCTCGTAGCCCGCGTAGTCGATGGTCGCATAGAGCTCCGCTCGCGTCTGCATGCGGTCGATCTGCCGATGCGTGCCGCCATCGGCGCGGATCGCTGCGTAGAGGGACTCCTGCGCCTTGTTCGCCACCCGCAGGCTGCTCACCGGCCAGATCACCATGCGGTAGCCCATCTCCTCGAACTCGGACGCCGTGAAGAACGGCGTCTGCCCGAACTCCGTCATGTTCGCCAGCAACGGCACCCCAGGCATCCGGCGCGCGAACTCGCGGAACATCTCCGCCGTGTGCAGCGCCTCCGGAAAGATCGCATCCGCGCCCGCATCCATGTACCGCTGCGCCCGCGCCACGGCCCCGTCCATGCCCTCGCTCGCCGCCGCATCGGTGCGCGCGATGATGTAGAGATGCCGCCGGGCTTTCCGCGCCGCGGCCACCTTGGTCGCCATGTCCTGCGCCTCGGCCAGCTTCTTGTCGTTCAGATGCCCGCATTTCTTCGGCAGCAGCTGGTCCTCGATCTGCACCGCCGCCGCGCCCGCATCCTCGAACGAGCGCACCATCGCCATCACGTTCAGCGCCTCGCCATACCCGGTGTCGCCATCGACCAGCAGCGGCAGCCCTGACGCCCGCGTGATCTGCCGCACGAAGAAACACACCTCGTCGACCGTGATCATGCCCAAATCCGGCAGCCCCATGCTCGCCGTCATCGCAGCCCCCGACAGATACAGCGCCGGGAACCCGGCCGCCTTCGCCTGCAACGCCGCCATGCCGTTATGCGCACCCGGCATCTGCACGATCCCCCCCGCCTCGACCAACGCCCGGAAGCGCTCTCCGGCGGGCTCGGTGGAACAATCGGCGGCGACGAGATACGGCATGCGGCTTCCTCCAACGTAAAACACTCGGTTCCCGAACGCTTTACCAGCGCGCCCGACAGGTTGCACCCCGGGCAGGGCACCACTAAACGTGCTCGGACCGGTTGGAGTGCGGAATCGATGGATATGACAGGCGAGCGGCTGATCCCCGCTCCGCGGCAGCGCGTGTGGGATGCTTTGAACGATCCGGCCGTCCTCAAGGATTGCATCCCCGGCTGCGAAAGCCTCGAGAAGACCGGCGACAACGAGCTGAAAGCCACCGCCGGCATCAAGATCGGCCCCATCAGCGCGCGCTTCACCGGCAAGGTGCAGCTCACCGATCTCGATCCGCCCAATTCCTACCGCATCAGCGGCGAGGGTCAGGGCGGCGTCGCCGGCTTCGCCAAGGGCGGCGCCAATGTCAGCCTCGCCGACCAAGGCGCCGAGACCCTGCTGACCTACGTCGTCAATGCCCAGGTCGGCGGCAAGATCGCCCAGCTCGGCGCCCGCCTGATCGACGCCACCAGCAAGCAGATGGCCGGCATCTTCTTCGATCGCTTCTCCGCCCATCTCGCGCCCGCCGCCGTGGCAGCCGCCCCGGCCGGAACGGTGGTCGTCGACGACACCGCCGCCTCCGTCATGAGCGATGGCCTGGTCGGCGCCGTCGCCGCGATGACCGGGAACGCCGCCAGCACCGTCCGCCCCGTCAATGCACCGGTTGCGCCCGCCGGCCCGCCGAAGCTCAGCATCCTCGACCTCATCCCGGCCGAGCCGTTCGGCCTCCCGCGCGTCGCCACCATCGGCATCGTGCTCTGGCTCTTCGTCGTCTTCCTCGTCTTCAAGTCGTATGTCGGCCTCTGACCTCGCAGCACCCTCCAGCGTCACCGCGACCGCCGACCTCCTGGCCGCCGGCGGCTACATCGCCGACCCGGCGCTCGCGACCACCGTCCATCTCGCGCTGACCATGCGCCGGCCCCTCTTCCTCGAGGGCGAGCCCGGCACTGGCAAGACCGAGATCGCCAAGGTCCTGGCCGCCGGCCTCGGTCGCCGCCTGGTTCGCCTCCAATGCTACGACGGCATGGACCTGTCCGCCGCCGCCTACGAGTGGGACTACGCCAAGCAGCTCATGACCATCCGCCTCGCCGAAGCCGTCGGCGACACCGACCGCGACAAGCTCGGCCGCGACATCTTCTCCCGCGACTACCTGCAGCCCCGCCCCCTGCTCTCCGCGATCGACCCCAGCCTGACCCCCGCCGTCCTGCTGATCGACGAACTCGACCGCGCCGACGAACCGTTCGAGGCCTTCCTCCTGGAGCTCCTTGCCGACTACCAGATCACCATCCCCGAACTCGGCACCATCCGCGCCGCCGTCCCGCCGGTCGTCGTGCTGACCAGCAATCGCACCCGCGAGGTCCACGACGCCATCCGCCGCCGCTGTCTCTACCACTGGGTCGACTACCCCACCGCCGCCCGCGAACGCGCCATCCTGGCCGCCAAGGGTCCGGGCCTCTCGGAGCGTCTCTCCGCCGACATCGTCGCCTTCGTCCAGCGCCTCCGCTCGATCGACCTGTTCAAGCTGCCCGGCGTCGCCGAGACGATCGACTGGGCCGGCGCGCTGCAACATCTCGACCAACATGAGCTGGACGCCTCCGCCGTCGACCAAACCCTGGGGGTATTGTTAAAGTACCAAGACGACATCGCCCGCATCCGCGGCGCTGAAGCCGCCCGCATCCTCGAAGAAGTCAAGGCAGCGTGACCTGCCCTCACCCCTTTTCTGGAACCCTCTCCCTCCGGGAGAGGGCAGGGTGAGGGTCGAGCAACAAGCACTAAGCGCTGGCCTAACGAGCCCTCACCCCATCCCTCTCCCGGAGGGAGAGGGAGCCAAGTCACCGGGCAAAGCCGGCGTCCTCCCCCTCAACGTCATGCATTTCATCCGCCTCCTCCGCCGCGCCGGCCTTCCCGTCGGCGCCGCGGACTCCGTTGCCGCCGCCCAAGCCCTCGCCCTGATCGACATCGGCGACCGCCGCCAGGTCCAAGCCGCGCTGCGCGCCCTGCTCACCAACCGCCGCGAGCACCAGGAGATCTTCGACCAGGCCTTCGCCCTGTTCTGGCGCGACCCGGCCGCCGCCCTCCAACAAGCCGCTCTCGCCATGCTCAGCGAGAAGGTCGCCGCCCCGCCGCCCAAGCCCGCGCCCGGCCAACGCCGGGTCGCCGAAGCCATGGCACCGCCGCGCACGACCCAGAAGCCGCAGGAGGAAACCCCCGAACTCGACGCCGTCATGACCGTCAGCGACCGCGAGATGCTGCAGACCATGGACTTCGAGCAGATGTCCGCCGCCGAGATCGCCAACGCCAAGGCCGAGATCCGCCGCCTCCGCCTCCCGCTCGACCTGCGCCGCACCCGCCGCCTCCGCACCGACCCGCACGGGCCCCGCATCGACATGGCCACCACGCTCCGCCGCTCGCTGCGCCGCGGCGGCGAACTCACCGAACTCGCCCGGGCCCGCCCTATCGTCCGCCCGCCGCCGCTCGTCGTCCTCTGCGACATTTCCGGCTCCATGGCCCGCTACGCCCAGATCCTGCTGCACTTCCTGCACGCCGTCGCCAACGACCGCGACCGCGTCCACGTCTTCCTGTTCGGCACCCGCCTGTCCAACATCACCCGCCAGCTCAAGAACCGCGACCCGGAGGTCGCCTTCCAGATGGTCGCCCACGCCGTGCCCGACTGGTCCGGCGGCACCCGCATCGGCGAGGCGTTGGCCGAGTTCAACCACCGCTGGGCCAAGCGCGTTCTCGGCCAAGGCGCGGTCGTCCTGCTCGTCACCGACGGCCTCGACCGCGACGGCGCCGCCGGGCTGGCCGAGAACATGGACCGGCTGCACCGCTCCTGCCGCCGACTGATCTGGCTCAACCCGCTGTTGCGCTGGGACGGCTTCCAACCCAAATCGCAGGGTATCCGCGTCATGCTGCCCTTCGTCGACGAGTTCCGCACGATCCACAGCCTCGACAGCATCCGCGCCCTGATCGATTTGCTGTCGCGCCCCGCCCAGCGCCGCGACGTGTGGAGACCCGAATGATCCCGACCGAAGACATCCTCGCCACCGCCCATGACTGGCTCCGCGCCGGCGAGACCGTCGCCCTGGCCACCGTAACCGAGACCTGGGGCAGTTCGCCTCGCCCGCCCGGCAGCCAGATGGCCGTCACCGCTTCCGGCCGCATGGCCGGCTCCGTCAGCGGCGGCTGCATCGAGGGCGCGGTCGCCGACGTCGCCAAGGCCACCATGGTCAGCGGCACCCCGCAACTGCTCGATTTCGGCGTCACCGACGAGCAAGCCTGGGACGTCGGCCTTGCCTGCGGCGGCAAACTAAAGGTCTTCGTCGAGCGCCTCGGATGACCCCCGACCTGCTCGCCCGCCTGCAAGCCGCCCGCGCCGAAGGCCACCCCGTCGTGCTCGCAACGCACCTCCCCGCCGGCGACCAGCTCCTCCTCCCCAGCGACCCGGCCCCCGACGCCCTCCGCGCCGCCGCCAACACCGCCCTCCGCCAGGACAAGAGCGCCGTCGCCACCATCGACGGCCAGTCCTGGTTCCTGCACGCCTACAACCCGCCGCTCCGACTCGTCGTCGTCGGCGCCGTCCACATCGCCCAGGCCCTCGTCCCCATGGCCGCCCAGCTCGGCTACGGCATCACCATCGTCGACCCCCGCCGCGCCTTCGCCACCGACGAGCGCTTCCCGGACGTCACCGTCAGCACCGAATGGCCCGACGACGCCATGGACGCGCTGCGCCCCGACACCCGCACCGCCATCGTCACCCTCACCCACGACCCCAAGCTCGACGACCCGGCCCTCGACCGCGCCCTCAAATCCGAGGCCTTCTACATCGGCGCCCTCGGCTCCCGCCGCACCCATGCCAAGCGCCTCGACCGCCTGCGCGAACTCGGCCACGCCGACGAGTCGATGACCCGCATCCGCGGCCCCGTCGGCCTCGACATCGCCGCCGTCACCGCCCCCGAGATCGCGCTGTCCATCCTCGCCCAGATCGTCGAGGTCCGGCGCCGCCCCGCATGAAGCGCCACTCGTCAGGTCCGCGAAGCGCCGCGCTCGTCATCACCGGGCTTGACCCGGTGATCCACGGTGCCGTCGGACCGAGGTTGAGTTCTCCTGGCGTGGATGCCCGGGTCAAGCCCGGGCATGACGTATCGGGGCGCCCCGCCCCATGAGGTTCGGGCGCATCGCCCTCGACGACGCCGACGGCGCCATCCTCGCCCACACCCAGCGCCTCCCCGGCCGCGTGCTGAAAAAGGGCGCTGTCCTCGACCCCGCCGCCATCGACGCCCTCCGCGCCGCCGGCATCCCCAGCATCATCGCCGCCCGCCTCGACCCGGGCGACGTCACCGAGGACGCCGCCGCCGCCCACCTCGCCGACGCCCTCCTCTCCCCCGGCCTCAAGCGCACCGGCGCCGGCACCGGCCGCGTCAACCTCGCCGCATCGGTCGCCGGGCTCCTGCGCGTCGATGCCGGCATCATCGACGCCATCAACGCCGTCGACGAAGCCCTCACCATCGGCACCCTGCCCGACTACGCGGTCGTCACCCCGCGCGAGATGATCGCCACCATCAAGGTGATCCCGTTCTCCGTCCCCGGCGCGATCCTCGAGCGCGCCATCGCCGCCATCACCGCCCTCGCCCTCACCCTTCACCCGTTCCGCCCCCTGCGCGTCGGCCTGGTGATGAGCACGCTCCCCGGCCTCAAACCCTCCATCCTCGCCGGCACCGCCGAGGCCACCGCCGCCCGGGTCCAGGGCCTGACCGGCACCATGCTGCCGCCGCTCGAATGCCCGCACGACGAGGCCGCCATCGCCGCCGCGCTTGAGCGCCTCGTCGACCAGGGGGCCGACATCCTCCTGGTCGCCGGCGCCAGCGCCGTGGTCGACCGCCGCGACGTCGGCCCGGCCGGCATCGTCCGCGCCGGCGGCGAGATCCTGCATTTCGGCATGCCCGTCGACCCCGGCAACCTCATCTGCCTGGGCCGCATCGGCACCCGCCCCGCCCTGGTCCTCCCCGGCTGCGCCCGCAGCCCGAAGCTCAACGGCATCGACTGGGTCCTGGCCCGCCTGTTCGCCGGCCTACCGCTCGGCGGCGCCGAACTCGCCCGCATGGGCGTCGGCGGCCTGCTCAAGGACGTCACCGCCCGCCCCCTCCCCCGCGCCAAGGCGGCGCCGGCGGCACCGGACCACGCCAAATCCGTCGCGGCCCCCGGCCGCGCCAAATCAATCGCCGCCATCGTTCTGGCCGCCGGCCAGAGCACCCGCATGGCCCCCCACCACAAGCTCCTCGTCACCGACAAGGCCGGCAAGCCGCTGATCGCCCGCACCGTCGACAACGTGCTCTCCAGCGGCGCCCGCCCCGTCATCGTCGTCACCGGCCACCGCGAGGCCGAGATCCGCGAGGCCCTCGGCCGCCGCCCGGTCACGATCGTCACCGCGCGCGACCACGCCGCCGGGCTCTCGGCCAGTCTCCGCGCCGGTCTCGCCGCGGTGCCGGAGACGGCTGCCGCCGTCCTCGTCTGCCTCGGCGACATGCCGCTTGTCACCGGCCGCATGCTCGACCGCCTCATCGAGACCCACGACGCCGACGAAGGCCGCCTCATCGTCGCCCCCACCGGGGATGGCGCGTTCGGCAACCCGGTTCTTTGGGACCGCCGCTACTTCCCCGACCTGACGGCCCTCACCGGCGACCGCGGCGCCCGCTCCCTCCTCGAGCGCCACGCCGACACCGTCGCCACCGTCGAACTCGGCGACCCCGCGCTGCGCGACTTCGACACCGTCGAAAGCCTCAGCGCGTTGCGCTGACCCGGCCGCGCCCGAGCCCGAGCAGCCCCACGACGCCCACCCCGAGCACCGCAAGGCTCGACGGCTCCGGCACGTCGAGCGCCGCCTCGAACCCCTGCGCCCACAGCGCCTGGACCCGTGCCGTCGGATGGATGCTGTCCCAATAGAAGAACGAGCCGATATTTTGCGCGTTGGCTCCGCACGCGGCGGTCGTCGCCGCCGAGACCGGCGTGTTCGTGTAACAACGGTCGGCCGTGTCGGTGAAGCCGAGTGCGCCTGCGTCGGCGATCAGCCCCGTGTTATAGGCATAGAGGTCGAACGCCGTGATGCTCGTGGCAGGCAGCGCCAGACCGGCCAGGCCCGCCGCCAAGTCTTGATTATACAACTGCGTATATTGGGTAGCGGTCGTGACAAGCCCCGGATTGTCCTGCGCGAACTCCGGGATCGCGCCGATGTTGGGCACGTTCACGACGAAGAAGTTCTTCGCACCCTCCTGGGCGAGCGTAGCGATCGCGGCCAGTTCAGTATTCACGCCCGCCGTCACCGCGGCCGCGCCGGTTCCGTTCAGCGCCGCATTGCGCACGTCATTGCCGCCGATCTCGATGTAGTACAGCGCATTCGGATCGGCATGGAGCCCCGTATAGGCGCCGAACGCCTCAATCTGGCTTGGAAGGTCGATGCCGCGCCCGCTCGCCGCCGCCTGCGCGCCAGCGACCGCGTAGTTGGTGCCGGGAACATAGCTCCCGCTGCCATAGAGGTGGTTCACGTCGGTAAACCCCGTCACCCAGAGCGATGGCGTCAGCGTAAAGCCGATCTGCCGCGCCAGCAGGGCCGCCGCGACCGGCCCATTGGTGAAGCTGTTTTGGTAGCTCGGCGGGTTCGGCAGATTCTGCGCGTAATACGCCTCTGCCAGATTGCCGTTATCCGACAGACTATCCCCGAACACGTATATCCCGCTGTATGGCGTCGCCCCCGCCGGCTCCGCGACCCCGGCCAGCGCGGCCACACCAATCACGGCGACGGCAAGACGATCGATCCGCATGATTTTCTTCCCGAATCACTTGACCCGGACAACCTTCCGCGACCACCACCGGCTCCAAAGTCACGATCGCGCGAGGGCGCCCCGCCGGTCACCGCGGACCGCAGGCGCCAACCCCCAACAACCCCGCCGGGTCGATCGCCACCCCGTCCCGCAACACCGCGAAGAACACATGCGTCCCATACGTGACCCCAGTCCGCGCCACATGTCCAAGCGGGTCACCAACCCCGACCGACCGCTGACCCTCGGCCACCGCCGGCACCAGGTTGCCAAGATGCGCATACAGCGTCACCAGCCCGCCCCCATGCGCCACATGCACCGTCACGCCCCCAAGCCCCTGCCGCTTGATCGCCACCACCGTTCCATCCGCCGCCGCCCGCACCAAAGCCCCCGCCGGGGCCGGTAGGTCGATCCCGTTATGGAACCCGGCCGGCGCATGCGGCCCCACCGCATGCCGCCACCCGAACGGCGACGACACGCACGCCGGGCTCACCGGCGGCCGTAGCGTCTGCGCGCCCGCAACAGAGCTTGCGATGACGAGACACGCTCCATAGGCTCCCCCAGTGCAGACCACTCGAGTGCTGACCTTCGTCATCCGCCGGGCCATCCTCGCCCTCCTCGTCGCCATCACCGTCCTCATCCTCAGCTTCTCCCTCACCCACCTCGCCGGCGACCCGGCCCTCGCCGTCGCCGGCCCGCAAGCCACCGCCGAAGACCTCGCCATCATCCGCCGCGACAACGGCCTCGACCGCCCGCTCCCCATCCAATTCCTCACCTGGGCCAACGCCGCACTGCATGGCGACCTCGGGCGCTCCTATCTCTACCGAACCCCCGTCAGCACCCTCGTCAGCGCCCGCCTGCCCGTTACGCTGCGGCTCGGATTGTTCGGCATCCTCATCGCCGTCGCCACCGCGCTTCCCCTCGGCATCCTTGCCGCCATGTTCGAGGGCACGCTCATCGACCGCGTCGCCATGCTCCTCGCGCTGCTGGGCCAGGCGCTGCCCTCCTTCTGGCTCGCCCTCCTGCTCATCATCGGATTCGGCCTGCGCCTGCAATGGTTCCCCATCGCCGGCCTCGACGACTGGACGGGCTACATCCTGCCCTCGATCGTCCTGGCGTTCTCCGCCATCCCCGCCCTCATGCGCCTCACCCGCTCCGGCATGATCGACGCGCTCTCGGCCGACTACATCCGCACCGCTCGGGCCGGCGGCCTGTCGCGCGCCAGCATCGTGCTGCGCCACGCGCTGCGGAACGCCGCCATGCCCGTCGTCGCCATCGCTGCCGTCCAGCTCGGCTTCATGCTCGGCGGCTCCATCGTCATCGAGAGCATCTTCAACCTGCCCGGCATCGGCTACCTGGCCTGGGAGAGCATCAGCAAGAACGATTTTCCGGTCGTCCAAGCCGTCGTCCTCCTCCTCGCCATGATCTACATCGGCCTGACGTTGGGGGCCGACCTGCTCAACGCCGCCCTCGACCCCCGCTTGCGCACCGAGTGAGACATTTCACCACCTGGCTCGGCGCGGCGATCATCGCCGCCGCGATCCTGGTGGCCCTGCTCGGCCCCAGCCTCGTCCACGCCGACCCGTTCGCCCAGGATCTCGCGGACCGCCTGCAACCCCCGATCTGGCTCGGCGGCACCGACGCCCACCCGTTCGGCACCGACCAGCTCGGTCGCGACTACCTCGCCCGCCTCGTCTACGGCGCCCGCATCTCGCTGCTCATCGGCATCTGCGCGGCGCTGGCCAGCGGCCTCATCGGCACCACCATCGGCATCCTCGGCGGCTTCTTCGGCGGCTGGATCGACCAGATCGTCATGTTCGTCATCACCACCCGCCTCAGCATCCCGCTCATCCTCGTCGCCCTCGCGTTGGTCTCCGCCATCGGCAGCTCGCTGACCATCGTCGTGCTCACCCTCGGCCTGCTGCTCTGGGAGCGCTTCGCCGTCGTCGCCCGCACCACCACCATGCAGATCCGCGGCCTCGACTACATCGCCGCCTCCCGCGCCGCCGGCGCCTCGCTGCCGCATCTGCTGCTGCGCGAGGTCCTGCCCAACATCGCCCCGGCCCTGGTGGTCGTCGCCACGCTCGAGGTCGCACTCGCCATGCTGCTGGAGGCGGTGCTCTCCTTCCTCGGCCTCGGCGTCCCCTCGCCGCTGCCGAGCTGGGGCCTGATGATCGCCGAGGGCAAGGATTACATGTTCTTCGATCCCTGGGTCATCATGGTCCCGGGCATCGCCCTGTTCACCCTCGTCCTCGGCGTCAACCTGCTCGGCGACGGCCTGCGCGACCTGCTCGGCGCCCAGCGCGATGTCTGATCCCGTTCTGGAGACGGATGGCCTCCGTGTCGGCTTCGCCCGGCAAGAAGCCGTCCGCGGCGTCTCCCTCACCGTCGGCTACGGCGAGACCCACTGCCTCGTCGGCGAGAGCGGCTGCGGCAAATCCATGACCGCGCTCGCCATCATGGGCCTGCTCCCCCGCGCCGCACGCCGCACCGCCAATCGCCTGGCGTTCGAGCGGACCGACCTTCTGGCCCTTTCCGACCGCCGCATGGGCCAGCTCCGCGGCGACCGCATCGGCATGATCTTCCAGGAGCCGATGACCAGCCTCAACCCGGCCTTCACCATCGGCGCCCAGATGACCGAGATCTACCGCCGCCACCGCGGCGGCACCCGCGCCGCCGCCGCCGAACGCGCCGCCACCCTGCTCGGCCGCGTCGGCATCTCCGGCCCCGACCGCCGCCTCGGCCAATTTCCGCACCAGCTCTCCGGCGGCCTGCGCCAGCGCGTGATGATCGCTTCCGCCCTGCTCTGCGACCCGGCCCTCCTCATCGCCGACGAACCCACCACCGCCCTCGACGTCACCGTCCAGGCCGACATCCTCCGTCTGCTCCAGCGCCTGCAGCGGGAGTTCGGCCTCGCCCTGCTGCTCATCACCCACGATCTCGGCGTCGTCGCCCGGATCGCCGACCGCGTCAGCGTCATGTACGCCGGCGAGATCGTCGAACACGCCCCCGTCGCCGCCCTGTTCGCCCGCCCGAGCCACCCCTACACGCGCGGCCTCCTCGCCAGCATCCCCGTCCCCGGCAAGACGCGGCGCGACCAACCGCTCGGCAGCATCCCCGGCACCGTCCCGCGCCTCCCCCCGGGCTTCGCCGGCTGCCCCTTCCGCGACCGCTGCCCCCACGCCACCCCCGCCTGCGCCGCCGACATCCCCTGGCGCGACGCCGCCCCCGGCCACCACTACCGCTGCATCCTCGAATGATAATCGAGATCCGCGACCTCGCCCGCCGCTTCGGCCCGGTCCAAGCCGTCGACGGCGTCGACCTGACCGTCGCCGAAGGCAGCGTCATGGGCATTGTCGGCGAGAGCGGCTGCGGCAAGAGCACCCTGGCCCGCCTGATCCTCGGCCTGATCCCACCCGACCGCGGCAGCATCACCGTCGCCGGTCAGCGCCTCGACGCGCTCGACCGTCGCGCCCGCGCCCGCCTGATCCAACCGATCTTCCAAGACCCCTACGCCTCGCTCAACCCCCGCCAGCGCATCCGCGATATCGTCGCCCTCCCCCTGCGCGCCCAGGGCGAGCGCAACGTGGATGACCGCGTCCTCGCCATCCTCGGCCGCGTCGGCCTCGCCCCCGACATGGCCGACCGCTACCCCCACCAGCTCAGCGGCGGCCAACGCCAGCGCGTCGCCATCGCCCGCGCCCTCATCCTGCGCCCCCGCATCATCGTCTGCGACGAACCCACCAGCGCCCTCGACGTCTCCGTCCAGGCCCAGATCCTCAACCTGCTCGCCGAACTCCGCCGCGATTTCGGCCTGACGCTCCTCTTCATCAGCCACAACCTCGCCGTCGTCGAACACATCGCCACCGACATCGCCGTCATGTATCTCGGCCGCATCGTCGAGCGCGCGCCAGTTAACGGTGGTGTGGACGACCTCTTCGCCGCCCCGCTGCACCCCTACACCAAGGCGCTGCTCGCCAGCGTCCTCACCCCCGAGCCCGGCCTCGGCATCCCCGACTCCGGCATCGGCGACACCTACCCCGACCCGGCCCACATCCCCCCGGGCTGCCGCTTCCACCCCCGCTGCCCCGTCGCCATCGACCGCTGCCGCACCGACAACCCCGCCGGCCTCACGGCAGGCGGCCGCCTCGCCGAATGCCTCCTCGCCGCCGACTGACCCCAACCCGGCGCCGCCAGCCGCCAGCGGCGCGAGGACTTCAACAGCCAGGTCGGCTTTTGAGCCGGCCTACTTCCAGCTGCACAGATAGAACCGCGGCAACTCGTCGCGGAACGGCTTGAAATTGAGCTGCTTGCTGAACGCATACGTCGTCACATACGTGAACAACGGCGCATAATCCGCCTGCTCGGTGATCAGCCGGATCGCCGCGCTATACGCCGCCCGGCGCGAGTCGAGATCGGTCGTCGCCCCGCCATCGACCACCAGCTTCGTGATCTCCGGGTTGCGCGCGTAGTCATGCGCCCCGCCATCGAAGAAATACGGCATGAACGCCGAAGCATCGTTGATCGAATAGCTGCCCCAACTCCCGCCTTCGAGCGGATTCTTCCCCTCGATACTCCGCTGGATCACCGCCCCGACCTGCAGCTGCGTCAGCTTCGCCCGAATCCCCACCGCGCTCAGATAGCCCTGGATCGCCTGCATCCACGGCGGCAGCAGATACCCCACCAACTCGGTGTCGAACCCCTCCTTGTAGCCAGCCTCCGTCAGCAGCGCCCGCGCCTTCACCGGGTCGTAATCGTATTTGACCGCCAACCCAGCATCGCATCCGAACTGGGTCGGAAAACACGGCGTATCCAGCACCCGCGACCCCGGCGGCATGAACTGCTTGGCCATCGTCTGCCGGTCCAACGCATACAGGATCGCCTGCCGCACCTTGACGTCGCCCAACGGGCTCTTCCCGCTCCGCCCCGCCGCATCCGCCGTCAGGTAAGCCACCCGCATGCTCTCGCTCGTCGCCGTCTGCAGATTCGGCATCGCCGCCAGCTTCGGCAGCTGATCCGCGCTCACGTTCCACACCCAATCCGCCTGCCCGCTCAGCAACTGCGTCAGCTCGCCCGTCGCATCGGCGACTTCCTTGACGACGATGGTCTTGATCAGCGGCTTGCCCTTCGGCCCGTCGTAATACTCGTCGTTGCGGACCAGATCGATCTCCGTCACCCCATCCACCTTGGTGATCATGTAGGGCCCCGTCCCGATCGGATGCTGCGAGAACTCCGCACCTACCCGCTCCCGATACGCCTTGGGATAGATCGGCAGCACCATCGCGAGATATTCGATCGCCGCCGGGAACACCCGCTTCAGCTTGATCCGCACCCGCAGGTCGTCGATCCTCTCCGCGCCCTCGATCCACGTGTAGTTGCTCGGCACCGCCAGCTGCTTGTCCGTCAGCACCAGGTTGACGGTGTAGACCACGTCGTCGGCCGTGAACGCGCTGCCATCCTGGAACTTGACGTTCGGCCGCAACTCGAACTCGATCGTCGTGTCGTCCACGTTCCGCCAACTCGTCGCCAGTTGCGGCTTGAGCGCGAACGTCTCCGGATCCCGATACACCAGCGTATCCCACACCTGATGCGCCACGATCAGCCCGGTCCGCTGCGAATTATAGTAGAAGTCGACGTTCGGGATCGCGTCCCGCCACGCGACGCGCAGCGTATCCGCGCTCTTCTGTGCCCACGCCGGCCCCAGCCCGAAGCTCGCCGCCATGCACGCCATCAATATGCTTGCCCGCATTCGCATCGCTGCCGCTCCTATCCCATCGTCGAGTTGAACAGACCGCCATCCAGCAGCAGATTTTGCCCCACGATATAGCCCGAACCGGCCGCACACAGGAATGCGCAAGCCTGCCCGAATTCCGCCGGGTCGCCCGCCCGCCCGGTCGGCCACGCCTTCGCCCGCGCCGCCAACTCCTCCTCGACGCTGAGCCCGGACGCCTTGGCCGCCGCCGCCGTATTCTGCGTCAGCCGATCCGTCATGAACGGCCCCGGCAGCAGGCTATTGATGGTCACGTTGTGCTGCGCCACCTGCCGCGCCAGCCCCCCCACGAACCCCGTCAACCCGGCCCGCGCCCCATTGCTCATCCCTAGCGTCGGGATCGGCGACTTCACCGACGCCGATGTGATGTTGACGATCCGCCCGAACTTACGCCCGATCATCCCATCGATCACCGCTTTGATCAGGAAAATCGGCGTCAACATGTTCGCATCGACCGCGCTGATCCAATCCTCGCGCGCCCAATCGCGGAAATCCCCCGGCGGCGGCCCCCCGGCATTGTTCACCAGGATGTCCGGATCCGGGCACCCCGCCAGCGCGTCCGCCCGCCCCGCCTCCGTCGTGATGTCGCCCGCCACGACCGTCACCGCGCTCCCCGTCGCCGCCCTGATCTCCGCCGCCGTCTGCTCCAGCGTCTCCCGCGTCCGCGCCGTGATGGTCACCGCCACCCCCTCCTGCGCCAACGCCATCGCGCACGCCCGCCCCAACCCCTTGCTCGCCGCGCACACCAGCGCCCGCTTGCCCGCCAATCCCAGATCCATGCCCGGTTTCCTCCCGATACCAGCGATCATGGACAGGGATGCCCTCCACCGCTAGACCGCGCGCATGCGATACCTCCTTGCCGCCAGCATCCTCTTGCTCGCCCCGAAGCTCGCCCTGGCCCACGCCATCCTCATGCAGAGCGAACCGGCCGACCAAGCCACTGTCCCGCCCGGCCAGCGCACCCTCGTGCTGCGCTACAACAGCCGCATCGACCACCAGCTCTCCCGCCTGACCCTGCAGGGCACCAACGCCCAGATGACCCTCCCGCTCGACGCCACCGCCGGCGCCGATACCCTCAGCGCCAAGGCTGACCTCTCGCCCGGCACCTACCTCATCCATTGGCAGGTCCTCGCCACCGACGGCCACATGACCCGCGGCGACGTCCACTTCACCGTCAAGTAGCGGGGGCAAGTAGCTCCACCATGTCGCTGCTCGTCGACGTCTTCGGCTACCTCAGCATCATCCTGCACGGCTTGGTGATCGTCGGGCAGAGCATGATGGTCGGCAGCGTACTCTATATCCTATGTCTCGCCCGCCCCTTCGAGCACCGCCTCCCCGAGGGCCGCGAGATCGTCCGCCGCACCGCCCGCCTCGGCGCCTGGAGCGCGGTCTTCTACATCGTCTGCGAAGCCCTGGCGCTCGCCCTACAGCTCGCCGTCCTGCAAACCACGCTCGACCTCCCGCTCCTCGCGGTCCTCCCCGCCGATTTCGCCCTCGCCGGCGCCGTCAAGATCGCCGCCGCCACCCTGCTCGCGATCGCCCTGTTCCGCGACCGACCGGCCCCCTGGCCGGCCTTGCTCGCCCTCGTGGCCGTCGCCCTGGCCGCCGCCGTCATGACCACCCACGCCGCCGCCCGCCTCGAGGACCGGCGCATCCTCATGGCCGCCAGCTTCCTGCACATCCTCGGCGCCGCGATCTGGATCGGCGGCATCCCCGCCTTCGTCATGTCCTTCCGCCAGCTCCACGCCGCCGCCGCCATCCGCCTCGTCGGCGCCCGCTTCTCCCGCATGAGCATGGCCGGCGTCGGCTGCATCCTGCTTTCCGCCATCGTCTTCAGCGTCTTCTACATCGGCTCCCTGAAGGGCTTCTACGGCACCGCCTACGGCGTCATGGTCGGCGCCAAGGCCGCCATGTTCGCCGCCCTTCTCCTCCTCGGTCTCGGCAACTTCCTCGTCGTCGAGCGCCTCCGGCGCGACCCGGCCACCTCCATCCTCCGCCTCCGCCGCTTCGCCGAAGTCGAGATCGGCATCGGCATCACCATCTTCTTCGCCGCCGCCTCCCTGACCAGCGTGCCCCCCGCCGTCGACCTCACCCAGGACCGCGTCACCTGGCACGAGATCGTCGAGCGCAACCTGCCGGAGTGGCCGCGCCTCACTTCCCCCGACCACGACACCCTCGCTTTGCCCAGCCTCCAAGCCCAGCTCGACCGCGAAGCCGCCGCACAGCACCACCCCGCTGCCGAAGCGTTCACGCCGGGCTCCGGCGCACTCCCCGAGCGCTACGCCGAGGACATCGCCTGGTCCGAATACAACCACCACTGGGCCGGCATCTTCGTCGTCATCGTCGGCCTTCTCGCCCTCCTGCACCGGGGCGGCGTTCGCTGGGCCAAGCACTGGCCGCTGGCCTTCCTCGGCATGGCCGCCTTCCTGTTCGTCCGCTCCGACCCCGAAGTCTGGCCCCTCGGCCAGATCGGCTTCTTCGAGAGCCTCCGCGACGTCGAGGTCCTGCAGCACCGGGTCTTCGTGCTCCTGCTCGTCGCCTTCGCCCTCTTCGAATGGGGCGTCCGCACCGGCTACCTGAAGAGCCCCCGCGCCGCCCTCGTCTTCCCGCTGCTCACCGCCGTCGGCGCCGCCCTGCTGCTCACCCACAGCCACGCCATCGCCAACGTCCGCGAGCAGCTCCTCATCGAGGTCTCCCACACCCCCCTCGCGCTCGCCGGCGTGACGGCCGGCTGGTCCCGCTGGCTCGAACTCCGCGCCGACGGCCCGGTCCGCCGCTGGGCCGGCTGGGTCTGGCCCAGCGCCCTCGTCGTCGTCGGCGCCATCCTCCTCAACTACCGCGAGGCCTCGACCTCCCTCCAGCCCGGCTCGCCCCCCGCCATCGCCAGCACCGCCGCCGCCCCACCCGGTTAACAGTTGCGGACTCCCCGCCCGCCGTGGTTCGGTCGGCACCGTTTCGATCATCGTTCCAACAGGAGCCCAAAATGCAGAGCAAACACCCGGAAACGCTCGCGCTCCACGCCGGCTGGCGCAGCGACAAGGCCACCAACGCCGTCGCCGTCCCGATCTACCAGACCACCAGCTACCAGTTTGCCGACAGCGCCCACGCCGCGCGCCTGTTCGCCCTGCAAGAGCTCGGCAACATCTACACCCGCATCATGAACCCCACCACCGACGTGCTCGAACAGCGCATCGCCGCGCTCGAGGGCGGGGCCGCCGCCGTCGCCGTCGCCTCCGGCCAGGCCGCCAGCGCCATGGCGGTGCAGAACCTCGCCCATACCGGCGACAACATCGTCGCCTCCACCGACCTCTACGGCGGCACCTACAACCTGTTCGCCAACACCTTCCGCGACCAGGGCATCGAAGTCCGCTTCGTCAGCCCGACCGACCCGCAAGCCTTCGCCAACGCCACCGACGACCGCACCCGCGCGTACTACGCCGAGACCCTGCCCAACCCGAAACTGGAAATCTTCCCGATCGCCGAGGTCGCCGCCATCGGCCGCCCGCTCGGTATCCCGCTGATCATGGACAACACCGCCGCCCCACTGCTCGTCCGCCCGTTCGACCACGGCGCCGCGGTAGTGATGCACTCCACCACCAAATACATCGGCGGCCACGGCACCAGCATCGGCGGCATCGTCATCGACGGCGGCAATTTCGACTGGGCCGCCCACGCGACCCGGCAGCCCGCCCTCCATCGCCCCGACCCGAGCTACCACGGCGCCGTCTGGGTCGAAGCCGCCAAGCCCCTCGGCCCCGTCGCCTACGCGCTCAAACTCCGCGTCACCCTCCTGCGCGACCTCGGCCCCTCCCAAAGCCCCTTCAACGCCTTCCTCACCATCCAGGGCCTCGAAACCCTCCCGCTCCGCATGCGCGAGCACTGCCGCAACGCCAGCGCCGTCGCCGACTACCTCGCCGGCCACCCCGAAGTCGCCCGCGTCATCCACCCCGCCCACCACAAGGGCCTCGCCGCCGAACGCTCCGCCAAATACCTGGTCAACGGCACCGGCGGCCTCGTCGGCTTCGAACTCAAGGGCGGCGCCGACGCCGGCCGGGCCTTCATCGACCGGCTGCAGATGGTCTACCACGTCGCCAACCTCGGCGATTCCCGCACCCTGGCCATCCACCCCGCCAGCACCACCCACAGCCAGCTCGCCGCCGAGGAGCAGCTCGCCACCGGCGTCAGCCCCGGCTACGTCCGCCTCTCCGTGGGCATCGAGCATATCGACGACATCATCGCCGACCTCGACCAAGCCCTCAGCGGCGCCGAACAGCGTCTCGCCGCCGAGTAATGCTCCACCTCGACACGCTCAACAGGGCAGATCGCACCGAGTTCGCGGCTGCCCTGGAGGGCGTCTTCGAACATGCCCGCTGGGTGGCCGAGCGCACCGCCCAGGCGGCTCCATTTCCCACCGTCGCCGCGCTCCACGACGCCCTCATGGCGACCGTGGGGGCAGCCGCCCCCGCCGAAATCCTCGCCTTCCTGAACGCGCACCCCGAACTCGCCGCCCGCGCCCTCCCGCCGGACCTCACCGCCGAGTCCACCGCCGAGCAGACCGGCCTCGCGATGTCCGCCGCCCCCGGCGCCATCGACCTCCCGGCCCTCAACCGCGCCTACCGCGACCGCTTCGGCATGCCCTTCATCATCTGCGTCGCCCGCCACACCCCCGAAAACATCCTCCGCACCCTCAATACCCGGCTAGCTGCCGACCCGGCCCAAGAGCGCGCCACCGCCCTCTCGGAAATCCGCCACATCACCCGCCTCCGCCTCGTCGCCCGCGTCACCGGCCCCGGCACCCCCGCCACCACCGGCCACCTCGGCACCCACGTCCTAGACACCTCGCGCGGCCGCCCCGCCGCCGGCCTGGAAGTGACCCTCCGCCAGGAAGGCCGCCTCCTCACCACCACCACCACCAACGCCGACGGCCGCACCCCCGACCTCCTCCCCCCCGGCCCCCTCCGCCAAGGCCACCACACCCTCACCTTCGCCACCGCCCCGTATTTCAGCAACCACGCCCAGCCCGTCTTCTACGGCTCCATCCCGATCCCCTTCCAAATCACCGAACCCGAAGCCCGCTACCACATCCCCCTCCTCCTCTCCCCCTTCGGCTACAGCACCTACCGCGGCAGCTAACCCCCGACCCCCGGGCAATCAAGGAACGCTTTCCTAAAACGATCCGTAATCCTATCCTCCGCTCCCGCGCCCGGAGCCCGCCCCATGCGATCCATCCCCTTCGTCACCAATCGCCCGCCCATGACCGGCGGCTTCGGCCCCCCACCGCCCTGCGGAACCCCCGAATCCCTCTCCTTCGGCACCCTCGCAACCCTCCCGTCCGCCGACCCGGCCCGACCCGGCCAACTCGCCGGCCCCCTCGCCCTCACCGGCGCCGTCGACTGCTCCAACCCCGGCCCCGACGCCCCCCTCGTCGCCCACCTCACCCGCATCCTCGCCGCCGCCGCCCAAGCCGACCAAACCCCCATCGTCATGGTCCACGGCTACAGCTACAGCTTCCCCGACGCCATCATCCGCGCCGCCGACCTCTGCGCCTGGTTCGAAGCCGGCGACTTCCCCATCAGCCTCGCCCCCATCGCCTTCACCTGGCCCTCCGTGACCGGCCTCTCCCCCGAAGGCTACCTCGCCGACCGCGCCCGCGCCGAAGCCTCCGCCAACGCCTACAGCCGCTTCATGCTCGCCTTCGCCGCCGCCAGCGCCGCCGCCGGCCGCCCCCGCTGCCTCTATCTGGCCCACTCCATGGGCACCTGGGTCAGCCAAAACGGCCTGCGCACCCTGGCCGCCGGCCGCGGCAGCACCCTGCCGGCCGACCTGTTCGACCAGGCCCTCGTCATGGGCGGCGACGCCGACACCAGCGCGCTCGAGCCCGGCCAAGGCCTCGACCAGCTCGCCCGCCTCAGCACCTGGCTCACCATCGGCGTCAACCGCACCGACTTCGCCACCGGCGTCACCGCCACCGACATCCTCAAGCGTCCCCGCCTCGGCTCCTCCGGCCCCGCCAGCGTCGCCAAGATCCCCAGCAACACCCGTATCCTCGACTACACCCTAGCCATCACCGCCGACCAAACCCCGACCCCGCCCGGCGAGACCACCTGGAACTACAAGCTGCATCAATACTACCGGACCAGCCCCGCCATCCGCGACGACATCGGCGCCATCCTCTCCGGCGCCCCACCCGACGACATCGACAACCGCCTGACCGCCGCCCAGATGAAGAAGGCCGGCCAAACCAGCATCCTCCCCGGCCGCCTCTACCTCCGCCCGGTCTTCACCCCCGCCACCCCCACCGACCAAGACAACCCCGACCGCCGCGGCGGCTAACGCCGGCCGCCTTGTCGTAAGCCGCGAAACCTGGTATAACTTTCCTATGCGTAAAGGATCCTGCCCGGTTAGATACCGGGCGTGCATTTGAGAACGAGCTGACCGCCCGCTGAAAAGCGGCCGAAAACGGCTGTCCTCACCCCTTTGCCATATAGGGTCCCATGTCTTCCGCGCCGGGCTATGCCCGTCTGACCTATCGCCAGCTCGGTGGCCCCGAGCTGGACAGCATCCGCACGCTCGAGTTCCCCCCCGACCAGATCGACCGCTACCTCGGCTCCCTCGACGACATCGTCGACGCCGTCCGCCGTGGCCCCGCCCACCACCTGATCGGCGTCGAGGAGGATGGCGACCTCGTCGGCTTCTACGCCATCCATCCCGACCGCCGCGACACCAGCCGCTGGTGGCTCGGCTGGCTCGGCATCGACCGCGCCCACCAGGGCGGCGGCCGCGGCGCCCGCGTCATCGCCGCCATCATGACCCGGCTCCGCCACAACCCGGCCTGCCGCGAGATCCGCCTGCTCGTCGCCCCCGACAACGCCGGCGCGCTCTGCCTCTACCGCCGCGCCGGCTTCCTGCTGCGCGGCCTCGCCCGCGACACCGGCGAACTCGTCATGCGCCGGGTCCTTCCCCTCGCCCGCCCCTCCGGCGAAGTGCCCGCCCGCTTCTGGGCCAACGCCATCCTCCTGGCCGTCGTCGACGCCCGCTCCTGCCGCATGGGCCTCCCGGTCGCCGCCAAACTACACGGCGAGGTGGCTCATCCCCCTTGAAGCTCTCTGAACCCCAGCCGCCCCGCCAGATCCTGGATGAACTGCCAAGCGACCCGGCCGCTGCGCGACCCCCGCGTCACCGACCACTCCACCGCCTCCGCATGCAGCGCCTCCCGCCCGATCGCCAACCCGAGCTGCTCCGCATACCCCTCCACCATCGCGAAATACGTCGGCTGGTCGCAGTTATGGAACCCGATCCACAGCCCGAACCGGTCCGACAGCGACACCTTCTCCTCGATCGCCTCCGACGGGTTGATCCCCGTCGTCCGCTCGTTATCGATCATGTCCCGCGGCATCAGATGCCGCCGGTTGCTCGTCGCATAGAACAGCACATTCGCCGGCCGCCCCTCGATCCCGCCGTCCAGCACCGATTTCAGCGCCTTGTAATCCGCATCCTCCCGCTCGAAGCTCAGATCGTCGCAAAGCACGACGCACCGTTTCTCCTGATCCCGCAGCAGGTTCAGTAGCCCGGGCAGCGTGCCGATATCCTCCCGGTGGATCTCGATCAGCGCCAGCGTCCCCGGATGGGCCCCGTTGATCGCCGCATGCGCCGCCTTGACCAGGCTCGACTTGCCCATCCCCCGCGCGCCCCACAGCATCGCGTTGTTCGCCGGCAGCCCGGCCGCGAAACGCTGCGTGTTCTCCAGCACCAGCGCCTTCTGCCGTTCGACCCCCTGCAGCATCTCGAGACCCACCGCCGACACCGTGCTCACCGGCATCAACCGCCCGCTCTCCGGGTGCCAGACGAACGCATCCGCCGCGTCGAGATCGGCCCGCCCCGGCCGCGCCGGCGCCAGACGCTCCAGCGCATCCGCGATCCGTCCCAGCGTCTCCAACAGCGCAGTGTCCATGAGCATCCCTGTCCGCCGCATGCGCCGGCGCCGCCTGGCGCCCAACCAACTTGACGCCGGTCGGCGCCTAACTATGGTCCCGCCGCACGACAGGCAACCCAGGACGTTCCATGCTGATCTCTCCCGCTTACGCTCAGGACGTCTCCGGCCTGCTCGGTCCGGCCGTGCAGTTCCTGCCGCTCGTCCTGATCTTCGGCGTCTTCTATTTCCTGCTGATCCGTCCGCAACAGACCCGGCAGCGCGAAGTCAAGGCCTCGCTCTCGGCGCTCCGCCGCGGCGACCGAGTCGTCACTGCCGGCGGCATCCTCGCCACCGTCCAGCGCGTCAAGGAAGGCTCCGACGAAATCGAAGTCGAAATCGCCCCCACCGTCCGCGTCACCGTGCTCCGTGACACCATCTCGTCGGTGATGAAGGCAGTGGTGGCCAACGACACCAAGTAACTCCCTACTCCCTCTCCCTCCGGGAGAGGGCCGGGGTGAGGGTCTGGCCTGTTGAACCGCCCTCACCCAACCCTCTCCCGGAGGGAGAGGGCTTTAAGCCTACTTCAGCTTCGATTCCGCATAGTCGTAATTGGCAATCTTATCGAGCCAATTGCTCACGTAGTCCGGGCGGCGATTGCGGAAGTCCAGGTAGTAGCTGTGCTCCCACACGTCGATCCCGAGCAACGCCGCGCCGTCGCCGGTCGCCAGCGGATTGCTGCCGTTCGGCGTCTTGGTGATCTTCAGCTTCCCGTCGCTGCCCTGCACCAGCCACGCCCAGCCAGAGCCGAACTGCCCGATCGCCGCCGCCTTGAAGTCGTCCTTGAACTTCTGCACGCCCCCGAGGTCGCTCTCGATCTTGGCCTGCAGCTTGGACGGCATCGTCCCGCCGGTCGGCGACATGTTCTCCCAGAACAGGATGTGGTTCCAATGCTGGCCGGCATTGTTGAACACCGGCGCCATGTCGGCCTTGCCGTTGCTATGCTTGATGATCTCCTCGAGCGACTTGCCCTGCAGCTCGGCATTCTTCTCCACGAAGCCGTTCAGCGCCGTGACATAGGCCTGGTGATGTTTGTCGTGATGCAGTTCGAGCGTCTCCTGGCACATGCCACGATCGGCCAAAGCCCCATGCGAGTAGGGTAGCGGCGGCAGTTCGAAAGCCATGAAATCTCCTTTTCGGTTACAACGCGGCGCAGAGTCGTCGCGTAGCCGCACCGGGTCAAGGTTGCGCGCCATGAAAGCGGCGACCATCTCCCAGCCATGAGCACACTCTCTCGTGTGGGCGAGTTGGCGCGGAGCCACGACCCGGACCGCTTCTTCACCAGCCTGTTTGCCCCAGCCTCCGCCCGGCCCGCGCTCTGGGCGCTCTACGCCTTCAACCACGAACTCGTCCGCGCCCGCGAGAGCGTCCGCGAGCCGATGATGGCCATGATCCGCCTGCAATGGTGGCGCGAGGTCGTCGAGGGCGACCCGAAGCGCCACGAGGTCGCCACCCCGCTCCGCGAGGCGATCGTCGCCGGCACGCTGCGCGAACCCGACCTGCTGGCCCTGATCGAGGCGCGCGAGGACGACCTGCCCGAAGAGCCCGAAGCCTGGCCCGATTTCGCCGACCGCACCGCCGGCACCCTGGCCGTCGCCGCCGCCCACGCGCTCGGCCAGGCCGAGACGGCCGGCTTCCGCGCCGCCGGCGCGGCCTATGGCGCCGCCGGCATCCTGCGCAACCGCGCCCTGACCGGCGCCGCCCCGCTGCCAACCCTGCGCGAC
>CAZZVQ010000020.1:23658-55147 GCA_964657565.1 uncultured Acetobacteraceae bacterium | reverse complement strand
GGCGGCGCCGGCGGTGGCGGCGCCACGTTGACGCCGTTCGGCAGCGAACTCGTCGCCAGCTATCGCACTATCGAGCAGGACGCCGCAGAAGCGGTGCGGCGCAAGATCGCCGAGCTCGAGAGCGCCCTGGCCTGAACCATGCGGCTTGCCGAGCGGGCCGGACGAGTTCAACTTCGCGGTCGAAGACTGGAGGCGTCATGAAAAAGCGCGGCATGCAGTTCGGCATCTTCCTCGCGCCGTTCCATCGCGTCGGCGACAACCCGACCCTGGCGATGCAGCGCGATCTCGAGCTGATCGAGCATTTGGATCGCCTCGGCTACGACGAGGCCTGGATCGGCGAGCACCATTCCGCAGGATGGGAGATCATCGCCTCGCCCGAGCTGATGATCGCCGCCGCCGCCGAGCGCACCAAGACCATCCGGCTCGGCTCCGGCGTGACCTCGCTGCCCTATCATCACCCGTTCCTCGTGGCACAACGCTTCGTCCAGCTCGACCACATGACCCGCGGCCGCGCCATGCTCGGCTGCGGACCCGGCGCGCTCGTCTCGGACGCCTACATGCTCGGCATCGACGCCGCCACCCAACGCCGCCGCATGGACGAAGCGCTCGACGCCATCATGGCCCTGCTGCGCTGCAACGGCCCGGTCACCCGCAAGACCGATTGGTTCACCATGCAGGACGCTCGGCTGCATCTGAAGCCCTACAGCGACCCGCATTTCCCGATCGCCGTCGCCAGCACGCTGACGCCGTCCGGCCCCGCGGTGGCCGGCAAGCACGGCGTCGGCATCCTGTCCCTTGGCGCCGGCGCGCCCGGCGGCATGGCGGCCATCGCGGGCCAGTGGCGCATGGCCGAGGAAGAGGCGGCCAAGACCGGCAAGACCATGGACCGGGCGGATTGGCGCATGGTCATGAACGTGCATGTCGCCGAGACCGACGAGGCCGCGATGGAGCAGGTCCGGGTCGGCGAGCGGATGGAGACGGTGACGTATTTCGAGGACGCGCTGGGGCGTCCGCCGGGTCGCTCGGAAGATCCGCTGACGGACGGCGTGCGGGCCGGAACCACGCTCGTGGGCAGCCCGGAGACGGTGGCGCGCGGCATCCAGAACCTGTGGGATCATAGCGAGGGCGGCTTCGGCGGCTTCCTGTTCCGCGCGCATGACTGGGCCGACCGCGAGCAGAGCTGGCGCAGCTACGAGTTGTTCGCCCGCTGGGTGATGCCGCGCTTCCAGCAATCGCTGGACATGCCCCGCGCCAGCCACGAATGGGCCGTCGCCAACCGCAAGACGATCTTCGGCCCCAACGTCGACGCGCTGCGCAAGGCCTTCACCGACGCCGGCCGCGCCGTGCCCGACTCGTTCCACGCCCGCGCCGCGGGTGCCCGCGACATGGCGGTCGAGCCGACCAGCGGCGGCGATTAGCCCGGCTACTCGCCGGCAGGCACCAAATCCTCGGTGTCCGTGGTCAGGTCGATCGCGACCTGGCCGGCGAGCACCTGCCGGGCCAGCGGAAGGTCGAGGTCTTTCTCCCAAGCGGCAATGACCACCGTGGCGACGCAGTTGCCGATCAGGTTGCCCAGCGCCCGCGCCATGCCGATGAACCAGTCGATCGACAGCACCAGCACGAGCCCGATCGCCGGGATCGCCGGCACCGCGTTCAGCGTCGCCGCCAGGATCACGATCGCCGAGCCCGGCACGCCGTGCGCGCCCTTGGACGTCACGAGCGAGATGCCGAGCACCAGCAGCAGATCGCCGAACGAGAGCGGCGTGTTGGTGGCCTGCGCGATGAATACGGTCGCGAGCGTGAGATAGATCGAGAACGCATCGAGATTGAACGAATACCCCGTCGGCACCACCAGCCCGACCACCGACGGCTTCACGCCCATGCGCTCCAACTTGCGCATGATCTGCGGCAGCACCGCATCCGACGACGCGGTGGCCAGCACGATCGTCAATTCCTCGCGGAAATAGGCGAGGAAGCGCAGGATGTTCAGCCCGGTGGTGAACTTCATCACCGCGCCCAGCACCACGACCACGAACAGCGCGACCGCCACCCAGAACACCACGACCAGCGAGGCCAATTGTTCCAGCGAGTGCACGCCGTAGCGGCCGACCGTGTAGGCGACGGCGCCGAGCACGCCGAGCGGCGCCAGGCGCACGATCAGGCCCATGGCGCGGAACAACACTTTGGAGATTGTGTCGACCAGGGTGGTCACGGACTTGGCGGGCTCGCCCACCAGCGCCAGGCTGATGCCGAAGACGACGGCGAAGAACAGCACCTGCAGGACGTCGTTGCGGGCGAGCGCGTCGAACGAGGTGGTCGGGATGATGTTGAGGATGAACGAGCCGATGCCGCCGCCCTGCAGCTTGTGTGCGTTGTCGGCGTAGGCGCCCAGGGCCTTGGCATCCAGGCTGGCGGTATTGATGTTCATGCCGTCACCGGGCCGCAGCACATAGGCCAGCAACAGCCCCACGGTCAGCGCCACCGTCGTCATGACCTCGAAATAGAGCAGCGCCTTGCCGCCGACCCGGCCCACCTTCTTCAGGTCACCGGCCCCGGCGATCCCGTGCACGACCACGCAGAAGACGATCGGCGCCACGATCATGGAGATCAGCTTCAGGAACGCATCGCTGAAGAACTTAAGGCCGATCGCGAAATCGGGCGCGAACACGCCCAGCACGATCCCGAGCACCAGCCCGGCGACGACCTGGACGAACAGCGATTTGTAGAGCGGGCTCCGGACCGGAGGATCGGCGGCGAGGGATGTCATGCGGCGTGACCTTTCTACGCTCTCCAGCTACATTGCAGACAGCGTGCGTTGCAAACAATGTGCCAAGACTCGATGCCAGCGTGAGCTGAACCCTTGAGTTGAAGAAAGCGACAGCCGGAGGTGACACCGCGTGGATACAGCAATCCCCCTTGCATCCCCTGCCCGCGTCACCAATCCCGGCACACCCACCCATCCCGCCGTCGCCAAAGCCCAGGGCCGCCCGGCCGCGCTTGCTTTGGCCGCCCTGGGGATCGTCTATGGCGACATCGGCACCAGCCCGCTCTATGCGCTCAAGCAGGCGATCGAGGCCGGCGGCGGGGCGACGCCGGCCTCGGTCATCGGCGTGCTGTCGCTGATCTTCTGGGCGCTGATCGTCGTGGTTTCGGCGAAATACGCCGTGCTCATTTTGCGGGCGGATAACCACGGCGAGGGCGGCATCGTTGCAATGCTGGCGTTGCTCGATATCCGCAACGCGCCCCACGGCAGCTGGCGCGCATCGCTGCTGGTGTTCGGCTTGATCGGCGCCGCCCTGCTCTACGGCGACGGCGTGATCACGCCCGCGATCTCCGTGCTCAGCGCCATCGAGGGGATCAAGCTGGACGTGCCGCAGGTCGGCCGCTTCGTCGTGCCGCTGACGTTGGTGATCCTGGTCGGCCTCTTCCTGGTGCAACGGCGCGGAACCGAGGCGATCGGGCGGGTGTTCGGCCCGGTCATGCTGGTGTGGTTCGCCGCCATCGGCCTGCTCGGTCTCGCCGAGATCGTCCGGGGCCCGGCCGTGCTGGCGGCGCTGAACCCGTTGCACGCGCTCGGCTACCTGCTGCATGCGGGACCCGGTATCAGCTTCGCCGTGCTGGGGGCCGCCTTCCTGGCGGTCACCGGGGGCGAGGCGATGTATGCCGACATGGGCCATTTCGGCCGGCTGCCGATCCGGCTCGGCTGGTTCCTGGTGGCGCTACCCTGCCTCGTGCTGAACTATTTCGGCCAGGGCGCCCTGCTGCTGACCACCCCGGCGGCGATCGAGAACCCGTTCTATCTGCTGGCGCCGGGCTGGGCGCATCTGCCGCTGGTCGGGTTCGCCACCCTGGCCACCATCATCGCATCGCAAGCGATCATCTCCGGCGCCTTCTCGCTCACCCAGCAAGCCATCCAACTCGGCTTCCTGCCGCGGATGCATGTCCTGCACACCGCGACGCGCGAGGAGGGGCAGATCTACATTCCGGCCGTCAACTGGCTGCTGGCGATCGGCACGGTCACCGCCGTGCTGACCTTCAAATCGTCGGACGCGCTGGGCGGCGCCTACGGCATCGCCGTGTCGCTGCTGATGATGATCACCACGATCCTAGCGGCGCTCGTGGCGATGAAATGGGGCTACAATCCGGTCGCCGTCATCGCCCTCAACGGCATGTTCCTCCTGATCGACCTGATCTTCTTCGCCTCGAACTGCACCAAACTGGTGGAAGGCGGCTGGTTCCCGTTGATCATCGCCGGGCTGGTGGCGTTCGTCATGCTGACCTGGCGGCGCGGGGGCACGCTGCTGGGCGGCATCCATGACGGCATGCGGTGTTCGGAATCGGTGCTGTACGACATGCTCCGGCGCGACCCACCCATCCGCATCCGCGGCGCGGCGGCCGTGTTCGGCTCCCCCAGCGGCGTCCCGCTCGCCTTGCTGCATCACCTGAAGCACAACCACGTGCTGCACGACCGGGTGCTGCTGATCTCGACCGCGACCAGCAACGCGCCGCATGTCGCCCCGGAAAACCGGGCCGTCATCACCGAAATGGAGTTCGGGCTGACCCGGGTGCTGCTGCAATTCGGCTTCGTCGAGCAGCCGGACGTCCCCGCCGCTCTGTTCGTCGCCTGCCGGCACCCGGCGCTGCGCGACATCGATGCCGCCTGCGTCACGTATTATCTACGCCGCGAGACCGTCGTGGTATCCCGCGCGACGAGGGCGATGGCCCGGTGGCGGCGCTCGCTTTTCGCCGCGATGGTGCTGAACGCCAATCGCAGCGCATCCTATTACGGCCTGCCGCTGGCGCAGGTGGTCGAGATCGGCATCGAGGTCGAGATCTAGGCGAGCGCTGCCTCGAGCAGGTTGCGGGCGACCACCTTGAGCGCCAGCGTCTCCTCGGCTCCTTCGAAGATGGAGAGCACGCGCGCGTCGACGAAATACCGGCTGACCGGGGTCTCCTCCGCGTAGCCCATGCCACCATGGATCTGCAGCGCCTCGCGCGTGACCATCTCGGCCGAGCGGCACGCCAGCAGCTTGACGAGGCTCGACTCCATCCGGCCGCCCCCGGCATCGATCTGCCGCGCGACGGCGTAGGCCAGATGGCGGCAGGCCGCGAAGCGCGCCGCCATGGTCGCGAGCTTGACGCGGGTGAGCTGGTAGTCGGCCAGGGGCTCGCCGAAGACTTTGCGGTCCTTGGCGTAGCGGATCGCGGCGGTCAGCGCCGCCCGCATGACGCCGAGCGCGCGGCCAGCCGTTTGGATGCGCCCGCCGACCATGCCGGCCATCGTCAGGTAGAAGCCTCGGCCCAGCCCGCTCTCGCCCCCGATCACGTTCGCGTCGGGGACGAAGACGTTCTCGAACGCCAGATCGTAGGAGTGCATGCCGCGGTAGCCGATCGTCGGGATCGCCCGTCCGGTCAGCAGGCCGCCCCCCGCCTGCTCATAGCGGAATTCGTGCCCGTCATAGGACGGTTTCTCGACCAGCAGGAGGCTGAGCCCGCGATAGCCGAGGGAGCGATCCGGGTCGGTGCGGGTGACGACCATCAGCACGCCGGCCTTGCCGGCGAAGGTGCACCAGGTCTTGGCGCCGTTGAGCACCCAGCCACCCTCGACCCGGGTGCCGCGCATCGTCAGGTCGGCGACGTTGGAGCCGTAATCGGGTTCGGTGATGGCGATGGCGCAGAGCGGTTCGCCCGCGGCGAGACCCGGGAGCCAGTGCCGCTTCTGCGCGTCGGTGCCGCCGGCCAGCAGCGCGCGGGCCAGGATCTCCGGCCGCGTGATCATGCTGCCGGCCGCGCCGAGCGAGGCTTCCGACAGCGCCTCGGTGACCGCGATCATCATCGGGGTGCTCTCATGGCCCGCCGGCGCGCTGCCGCCATATTCTTCCGGGATCGACAGCCCGAACACGCCCATCTCGCGCAGCGGCTGCAGCAGCGCTTCCGGCACCGTGAGATCCTGGCGATGGATCTCCTCGGCCAGCGGCGCCACCACGTCCTCGGCGAAGCGGCGGAACGAATCCCGCGCCAGGGCCGTCTGCTCGTCGACGATCACGTCCGCCAGTTCGCCGGACTGCTCGGCGACGGCGCCGCCCAACTCGGCCAATATCTCCGGCCCGGAGGCAGCCCGGCGCAAGCGGCGCAACTCCTCGCCTGACGCGATGCGCTGCAACGGACCGGCCTCGAGGTCCGTCGCGAGGTGGATCGCATCGAGCCGGGCGATCGTCGACAGCAGGGCGTCGGTGACGAAGGCGAAGCCGAGCCCGGCATCCAACGCGGAGATGTTGCCGCCGGCCTGGACGAGCGTGCGCGCCGCTAGCAGGTCGGCCTTCGCCAGCGACAGCTCATATGAGTTCCACTGATGGGCGTCGAGCAGGCCGGCAGCGAGCTTGCCGTTGTGGCTGCACAGCGCCGCCACACGACCGACGGCGCTATCGAACACGGTTTCGAGCTGGTCGAGGAGGGACAGCGCCAGCGCTGAAAGTCCAGCGCGATCGTCGACCATTTCTTCTCCTGTTCTAACGCTCGGCCAGGATAGCCGCCTTGTGCAGGCACGTCATGTGGACGGCGCCGACCCTGTCAGCCGTCTCGAAATCATCGACGTCAAACAGCAGGCAAGACGGATCCCAATTTCTAGCAATGGTTGTAATGAATACCAGGTCCGTGCTAATTCGATGTGATACGTAAAGTAAACTTTCAGGTCTGGATGAGGCCGCGTGGAAGGCATCGCAGTCCGAAGTGATGGCGCCGATCCGGCGCCGATCGAGTTGAGCCTGATCGGCCCGCTTCGTGCGTCGACGCCCGACAATGCGGATGTCCTTCCCACCTTGCGCAAGGCGCGCGCGATCTTCGTCATGCTGGCGCTGGCTGACGGGCAGACCGCGACGAGGCGATGGCTCGCCGCGCTCCTGTGGAGCCGCAACGACCCGGCGCAGGGCCTGGCCCGGCTGCGGGATACGCTGAGCACATTGCGGCAGGCACTGCGGGAGTCGGTCGGCGATGCCGATCTGCTGCGGGTTACGGCGGATCGCGTGATGCTCCGGCCAGGGGCCGTGCGGATCGATCTCGAGGCCGCCGCCGCGCGGCCGGCGCTGGTCAACGGCGAGATCGGCGCTGACCTCGATGGGATCGACCCCGCGCTCGACACCTGGTTGCTCGCGTTCCGCGGGCGATACCGCGCGAAGTTCGACAACCATGCTCAGCCGAGCGTTCCTGCCGGGTCCAGCGGCATCAAGCGCGGGGTGGTGATCGCGGTCTCGGCGCTGCACGTCATCGGCACCGGGCAGGAGAACGGGCTGGCTTTCGTTCTGGCCGAGGAAATCGGCACCTCGCTGTCCCGTATCCGGGGCGTGAGCATCGTGTCGAATGCGTGGCCGGGCGGAGTGCCGACCGAGGCGGGCGTCGACTTCAAGCTCGAAGGGTCGCTGCAACGTCTCGGCGGCCGATTGCGGATCGCGGTCAAATTGGTCGAGGCACCGTCCGGTGTGGTCTGCTGGTCGGCGCATTTCGACTACGAGCACGATGACCTCTTCCACATCCAGCAGGACGTGGCGGCGTTGGTAGCGGCCGGTTTGGAGCCGGAATTGCCGACCATCGCCGCCGAGCGGATGCGGCGGGCGGGAACGATGGGGGACAGCGCCTACGTCCTGATGCTCCGCGCGATCTCGCTCATCCATCTGCTGGATCGCCGCTCGTTCAATGAGGCGGGCGGGTTGTTGAGCCGCGTCATCGAGATCGAGCCGGACTTCAGCTCGGCCTATAGTTGGCTGGCCTTGTGGCATATCTTTTTGGTCGGGCAAGGCTGGGCGCGCGACGCGCGGGCGAGCATCACGCGGGCCGGCGAGGTCGCGGAGCACGCGGTGATGCTCGACCCGAACGATGCGCGAGGGCTGACGATCGCGGGGCATGTGCGGGCGTTCCTGCACCGCCGGCTCGACGAGGCGCTGCCGCTGCATGAGCGGGCTTTGGCGATCAACCCGAGCCTGCCGCTCGCGTGGCATCTCAGCGGGGTGGCGCAGGCCTATAAAGGCAATCTCGACGAGGCACGGCGACGGATCGAGCACTGCCGCCGCCTGGCGCCGCGCGATCCGCACAGCTTCTATGCCGACGGGGCCGCGATCATCGTCGAGCTGCTGAGCCGGCAGCATGAGACCGCAGCCGACATTGGCCGCAAGGTGACGCAGCTTCATCCGCGGTTCTCGGCGGCGTATAAGCCCTATCTCGCAGCCCTCGGCCATCTCAGCGAGGAGCGCGAGGCGGCTTTGGTGTACCGGCGCTTGCTGCAACTCGAGCCCGATTTCAGCATCCGGAGCTTTCGGACCTCGGCGCCGTTCGTCCGGCGCGAGCACATGGACCATTACGTGACTGGTCTCACCCTCGCTGGGGTTCTCTGACGGTTTCAGCCCGGCGGCGGCGGCGGACTTGGGTTGCATCATGCCCCAGTGGAGCCGCAGCGGCGGTGCCGGGACGCACGGCGGTGCGGGCGTAGGCGGCCCAATCCGCCTCGCCTAACGCCCCCAGACCGAGCTCGCAGGCGAAATCGTTGAGCTTGTCCTCGGCATACGCGGACCGGTGCAGCGGTTGCGCCTGGAAGAGCGGGTAATCGGCTTCGAAGGTGATCGGGGTATCCGTGCGCGTGAGGCGGACGTTGGTGAACAGCGGCCCGAACCATCGATCCGTCTCGACGATGCCTTCAAAGAGATCGTAGCCGCCGCGGGGAAGGTTGGCGGGTGGCCGAACCAGCAAGCTCCAGTCCGGGGCGGTGCGCGCCAGCAAACCGGACCAGACTTGCACCACGCCGGGCTCTGGCAGGGCGGCGAGGAAGGGCGGTGCGTAGCCGCGGATGCTCGCGGGCGCGGCCTGGTCGAACTGGTCGGAGAAGCCGGGAAATTGCGCTCGACCGAGCGTGAACCAATCCTCGGCGCCGTCGAAGGTCCAGGCGACCTGCTCGCCAGTCCAGATCAGGCTGAAACTCATGGGCGGGAAGACGTACCAGCCAAAGGCGGAGGCTGTCGTCACGGCTTCACAGAAACGGAACGCGCGGGTCGGCAGCAAGCCGCCGGCGGATCGGTCTGCCCGCTGCGGCGGGCGAGCGGTGGCGATGAGTTGGTGAAAGCGCGCCAGCGGCTCTGGCGGGGAGTCAGACATTAAAAGGCGTGATCCCGACAAATGCTGCAAGTCACGGTAGTTGCTTGCCGATGGTGTTGCAACCTGCAAGCCACGCCGTTGAAGCGGCCGATCTCTCGCGAGACCGGCCGACCGTTAACAGCGAGGCCGCGCTCTCAGCGGAACAGCGGGCCTTGGCCGCCGAAGCGAACGCGCCCGGCATCGGCGATGGAGGGGCGGCGGAACGCCGGACCCTGCCCACCGAGACGGACCCTGCCGCTGTCGACGATAGCCGCGCTGCGGAACACCGGACCTTGACCCCCGAGACGGACGGTCCCGGCATCCTTGATCGTAACGCCGAAATTGGCGAGGGCGGGAAGGCGAAAGGTGACATTCGCATCAAAACGGCAGGAAGCACCATTCTGGGTTGTATTGCTCATGGCGTTTATCCTTTTCTGAGATGGTCGACCGGACAGGTTGCGTTCCGAGGCGCAGACTGCCGTTTTGTTCCTACTAAGTCCACTGTTTGTTCTCATCTGTGGAAAAAATCTTCATGCTGGCACCGTCGGTCTCCCGCTCATCCGCCCGGCCCCTGCTGATCGCGCTGTTCGCGCTCAACGGGGTGACCGTTTCAACCCTGTACTGGGCGCAATCGATGGCGCCCCTCGCGCGGCTCGAAACGGGTCCATCCCTATGGATCAGCATGATGCCGAGCGCGACCCTGGCGGGCTATGCGCTCGGCGTGGCCACACTGGCCGCGCTGGCCCGCGACATGACCACCGCCAATGGCCTCGGTCTACATGCGCTCCTGCTCGGCGTCGGCCTCGGTCTGGCGGCCGTCGCGCCCGCGGCCCCTTTGATCATGCTCGCCTGCCTGATCGTCGGCATCGGCTGTTCCCTGACCCAGCGCGTGCTGGCCTGCGCCCCGAGCGCCGTTTCGGCGGCTCAGCGCGGCCCCGTGATCGGCTGCGTCATCGCCAGCGGCCTGATCGGCATCATCGCGGCCCGTGCCTTGGTGCCGAGCGCGTCAGGCGTGTTGGGGTGGCGGATGATGTTCATGCTCGACGCCGGCATGGTGTGCTGCTGCGGGGTCGTGGCGGCGATCGCGGCCCAACGCGTGGACCGGCGTGGATGGGAGATCGATACGGCGCCGCTGCCGAACGCGCGCGTGCTGTGGCGCAGCGCACCGATCTTGCGCCGGGCTGCGGTGCAGCAGGGGTTCGTGTTCGCGATGTTCAATTTCGGCTGGGCGGTGTTCCCTCGCCTCGTGCGCCATGAAGGGAGCGCCGGAGCCGTGTCGATGGGGATGATCGCATCGTTCGGCGCGGTCGCGGCGCTCGTGGCGGGTTGGGCCTGCAAGCGGCAGCGGCCGGGCGATGTGGCGAGTAGCGGTTTATGCGCGGTTCTCATCGCTGGCATCGCGGCGGCCGCGGCGAGCGGGACGGGTCCGCTCGCTTTCGCCGCGATGGCGCTGCTGGACATAGGAACGCAGACGTCCCTCGTGGCCAATCAGGCGCAAGCGCAAGCCCTCGCCACCTCACCGGCGATGCGGGGCAGGGTGGCAGCAATCGTGACCACGGTGGGCTTCGCGGCCGGCGCGTTGGGGGCCGCCCTCGGCAACGCGGTCCTTTAACCGCCCGTTAAGATCTACGTCGTACAATGTGCCTCGAAGAAGCGACGTATTTCCGACGTTAGCCGACGCTGGTTCGACGGGCCGATCGCTGCCCGCTTGGGTAGCATCGGCCATCACGTCGAACGAACGAGGCGGCACATGCGAGATATCCTGGCAGGAGGCGTCCTGGTTACCCGCGATGCGGCTGTGCTGGTGTCGCGAACGGCGGCCTATGCGCGGCGCCGCAGCCCGGTGCGCGGACGCATCGCGGTCAGGCCTCCACCGAAATCCCCGTGCAGCCACGTGCAGCCCGGACAGTTGGCTTCACCATTCCTGAAATTCGGCTTCCCGTCCCTCGCATTGCACTGAGCGATCAGCCCTTCTTCAGGTTTCCATACACCGTTCGATCGGACAGTGCGCCCTGGGCAAGACCAGACGCCGGTTTGCGCATCACCACGCTGCCGACCTCCTGCAGCAGGATCGCGAACGGACCACGCTCCTGCAATTGGCGCTGCATATCTTGATACATCGCCACCCGCTTGGCCGGGTCCAACTCGCGGACTGCGGCCAGGCTCTCGTCGCTGAGTGCCTTGTCCTGCCAATTGGTCTGCCAGGCCGTCGTGCGGTTCTTCGACGTGTCGGTGTTGTCGGTGTTCTCACAAAACGTCTGTGCGTTGCTGTTGGGATCGAAATAATCCGCGCCCCAGAGCGCAATGGCGAGTTGATGCTGCCGGGCCCGGATGCGGGTGAGCACCTGACGCCCCTCGCCCGCGAGCAGCGTGAGCTTGATCCCGACCAGAGCGAGTTGCGCCTGCAGCGCCTGCGCGATCTCGGCGCGCGGCGAGCTGGACGCGTGGTCGAACGTCAGCTCGAGTCCATCGGCGTAGCCGGCCTCTGCGAGCAGGGCCTTGGCCTTGGCCGGGTCGGGGTGGAACGGGTTCTCATCGAGCGCGGCCGGAAAGCCTGCGGGCAGGAACGCCTGATGCACCCGGAACGTGTCCTTCACCAGGTTCTGTTCGATCGCGCCGTAGTCGATCGCCCAACGGATCGCCTCGCGAACCTTCGGCTTCGCCAGCGCGGGATGCCCGACGTTCATCGAGACGAACATCAGGCTCGCCTTCGGCCGGGCGTCGACCGTCAGGGCCGGGTTGGCCCGGGCGATGATCAACTGTTCCGGCAACAGGTCGCGGGCCACGTCGGCATCGCCGCGCTGCAGCAGCAGGAGTTGCACGGACGGATCGGCGACGTGGCGGACGATGATCCGCTTGACCGGCAGCGGCTGCGGGTAGTGCGGGTTGGCGTCCAGCGCGACCACCTCGCTCGCCCGCACCGTCCGCAGCACATACGCGCCCGACCCGGCGCTGTTGTTCTTCAGCCAGGCGTTGCCGAGATCGCCGCCCTGCTCGTGCTCGAGCACCACCTTCTTCTCGACGACGCCGCCCACCGCCGCGCTCAGACAGTACAGCAGGAACGTCGGCGCCTGCTGCTCGGGGATGTCGATCTGCAGCGTTTGTGCGTCGATCGCTCGGATGCGCTGCGCGACGTTATCTTTTCCGAAACCAAGTTGGGCGATGATGAAGCCCGGCGATTTATCCAGGATCACCGCCCGTTGCAGGCTGAACGCGGCGTCTTCGGCCGTGACCGGGGCGCCGCTGGCGAATTTGCGGCCGGTGCGGATCTTGAAGGTCCAGCTCTTGCCGTCCGGGCTGGTGGTCCAGCTCTCGGCCAGGGTCGGCACGATCTTGGTCGGCTCGGAATCGTCCGGCGTGACGAGTTTCTCGTACACGTTGCCGGAGATCTCGGTGCCGGAATACTCGAACGCTTCCTGCGGATCGAGGCTGATGATGTCGTCGATGCGCTTGGCCATCACGATCGTGTCCTTCGGCGTATCGGCGAAGGCGCGCGTGTAGAGCAGGGGCGCGGCGGCGGCGGCGGTCAGCAGGGTGCGGCGGTCGATCATGAGGTCACTCCTCGTCATCGAGGAAGAACTGGTCCGCCTCCTCGTCGTATGAATAGAGTTCCGCGAAGCGGCCCCAGCTGATCACGGCGCGAAGTGTCTCGTCGGCATAATCCGGCGACATCGTGTCCTCCAGCTCGTCGCGGAACCGCACCGCGGACGCGCGATGGCCCGGGCGGTCATCCAGCACCCGGCGGATCTGCGCGGCCAGCGGCACATTAGCACGCAGCGCACTAGCAAAAATTTGCTTGCGGTCGTCCGTATCGGCGTCGACGAAAGCGCGCCCCGTGTCAGTGATGCGCAGATCGCCCTCTTCGAGCACCCCCATGCCGAGCAGCTGGAGTCCGTCGCCGATCGGCAGCAGATCGTCCAGCTCGAGCTGCAGCGGCCCCGCTAGGGCCGGCAGGTCGGCCCGGCCGTTGTAGGGGCCGCCCGCCAACACTTCGAGCAGACCGGCGAGCAGGTTGGACGAGACGGGATGGATGCGCACGGCCTCGGTGGCCGACAGCGCGGTGGACGTCCGCGGCGCCGGGCGCCGGGTCATGACGGCGTAGATGTCGTCGACCACTTTGCGGAACGCCGGGTCGAGCCGGTTGCGCGGATGCGGGAAGCGGACGCGCAATTCGGTCGCGACCCGGCCCGGGTTGCTGCTGAACACCAGGATGCGGTCGCACATCAGCACCGCTTCCTCGATGTTGTGCGTCACCATCAGCATCGATTTGATCGGCAGCTTGCCGTCGCTCCAGAGGTCGATCAGGTCGGTGCGCAGCGTCTCGGCGGTCAGGACGTCCAGCGCGGAGAACGGTTCGTCCATCAGCAGCAGGTCCGGATGCACGACCAGCGCGCGGGCCAGGCCGACGCGCTGGCGCATGCCGCCCGACAGCTCCTTCGGGTAGGCGCTCTCGTAGCCGCCGAGCCCGATCAGATCGATCGCAGCCTCGGCCCGCTCGGCGCGCTCGGCCTTGGCGATGCCCTGGGCCTCGAGCCCGAGCTCGACGTTCTCGTCGACGGTCAACCAGGGGAACAGCGCGAAGCTCTGGAACACCATCGCGACACCGGGGGCCGGGCCCTTGAGCGGTTCGCCGCGCCAGATCACCTGCCCATCGGTGGGCGCCAGCAGGCCGGCGATGATCCGCAGCAGCGTGGACTTGCCCGAGCCGGAGCGGCCGAGCAGGCCGACGATCTCGCCCGGGCGCAGCTGCAGGTCGACATTGTCGAGCACGACGAGGTCGGCCGCGCTCTCCTTGTGGTAGGCCTGTCGAACGCCACGGATCTCGAGCAGCAAGTCGGGGGAGAGTGCGCTTTGGGCGGTCTGGTCCATCTGCGTCATCCCAGGGTCAGTCGTCGCGTGGCATAGCCGTATAGCGGCCGCCACAACAACCGGTTGAAGGCGACCACGAAGGCCGACATCATCGCCACGCCGAGCACCACCTTGGCGGTCTGCCCGTCGGTGGTCGCATTGGCGATGTAGGAGCCGAGGCCGCGGGCCTCGAGCTTGGTGTTTCCCCAACTTGCCACCTCGGCGACGATGGCGGCGTTCCAGGAGCCGCCCGAGGCGGTGATCGCGCCGGTGACGTAGTAGGGGAACACGCCCGGCAGGATGACCCGGCGCCACCACAGCCAGCCACCGACGCGGAAATTACGCGCGGCCTCTTGCAGGTCGCCGGGGAAGGCCGAGGCGCCGGCGATGACGTTGAACAGGATGTACCACTGGGTGCCCAGGATCATCAGCGGCGTCAGCCAGATGTTGGGATTGCCGCCGAAGCGCACGATCAGCACGACGAAGATCGGGAAGAACAGGTTCGCCGGGAACGCCGCGAGGAATTGCGCGATCGGCTGGGCGCGGCGGCCCCAGACCGGGCGCAAGCCGAGCCACACGCCGATCGGCACCCAGATGATCGTGGCCAGCATCATCAACACGACCACGCGCACGAGGGTCAGCAGGCCGAGCAGGAACGCCTCCAGAACCTCGCTCCAGGTGAGGGCGTCCGAGGCGAACTGGTAGATGAGGTAGAGCGCCCAGATCAGTCCGGCGGCCAGGATAGCGAGGAAGATCGCGTCGCCCAGCTTGGACGGGCGCCGGGTGCGGGCGGCCCGTCGTGGCAGCGACAGCCGCAGCCCGGTCAGCGCATTGAACGCCGACCCGACCATGTCGGTGCCCGCGCGCAACAGCCGGGTCCGCCGCAACAGCTTGAGCATCCACGGGTCTTCGACGTCCTCGGACGCGGTGAGCTCGAAGCGGAATTTCGAGGACCAGGCAACCAGCGGGCGGAACAGCAATTGGTCGTACAGCAGGATGACCACCAGCATCGCCAGGATCGCGTACAACACCGCCGGGATGCTGCGCTGCTCCAGCGCCAGCGCGACGTAGCTGCCGATGCCCGGCAGCTTGAACGTGGTGTCGCCCACCGTGATGGCCTCACTGGCGACCACGAAGAACCAGCCGCCGGACATGCTCATCATGGTGTTCCACACCAGGCCTGGCATGGCGAACGGGAACTCGAAGCGCCAGAACCGCTGCCAGGTCGAGAGGCCGAAGCTGCGGCTGGCTTCGTCCAGGTCGTTGGGCAGCGTCTTGAGCGATTGATACAGGCTGAAGGCCATGTTCCAGGCCTGGCTGGTGAAGATGGCGAAGATCGCGGCGAGTTCGGCGCCGAGCACCTGGCCGGGGAACAGGCCCAGGAAGAACACGACCGTGAACGTCAGGAAGCCCAGGATCGGCACCGATTGCAGGATATCGAGCACCGGGATCAGGATCAGCCCGGCCCGCCGGCTCTTGGCCGCCCATGTCGCGTATGTCAGCGTGAACAGCAGCGAGAACGCCAAAGCGGCGAACATGCGCAGCGTGGTCCGCACCGCGTAGACCGGCAGGTTGGCCGGATCGAGGCTGATCGTGGTCGCTTCCGGCGTGTCGAGCGGGCCGAACGTGCTCCGGGCGACGTTGAGCACGTAGATCAGCGCCGCTAGGATGCACGCACCGGCCACGATATCGAACAGGTTGGGCAGGCGCCGCTGCGAGGCGAACGCGGGGAAGGGCGTATCCGACATGGCATGGCTGTTAGCCGGTCCCACTCTGGCTGTCAGCAACGCAAAGATTGCGGTTGCGTGACGCTGCCCTCGGTTAGCCTCCGCGCGTCAGACGTGCTTGGATCGGCGGGTCGATTGGGAGACAAGGATGCCGGCCAAACTGCCCCAGGATGATTTTGCCGCTTTGGTCCGCCGCGCGGGCGTGGCGCTGTCGCCTGCGGAGATCGAGGAGCTCTACGGGGCGTGGGAGCACGTGGAGCCGATGCTGGCGCGAATCCGGGCCGGCACGCGCCCGCGGGAGGCCGAGCCGGCGCTGATCTTCCGGCCGGAGAGCCTGTGATGGCCATCATGACCATCGCCGACGCCTCGCGACAGCTCGCGGCGCGCACGATCTCGCCGGTCGAGCTGACGCAGATATGCCTCGACCGGATCGAGGCGCTCGACGGGAAACTGAACAGTTTCATCAAGGTGACGCCCGATCGTGCGATGGACGATGCGGAAGCAGCCGAGCGGCGGCAGATGAACGGCACCGCCCTGGGCCCGTTGGACGGCATTCCGATCGGTCACAAGGACATCTACGGCACCGCTGGCATCGCGACGACGGCGCACTCCAAGCTGCTGCAGAACTGGGTGCCGGACACCGACGCGACCACGGTTCGGATGCTGCACGAGGCCGGCACGGTCATGTTGGGCAAGCTTGCGACGCATGAGTTCGCGTTCGGCGGCCCGAGCTTCGACCTGCCATGGCCGCCGGCGCGCAATCCATGGGACCCCGACCATTTCACCTCCGGCTCCTCCTCCGGCACGGGCGCGGCAGTTGCGGCCGGGCTGATCCTGGGCGGCACCGGGTCGGATACCGGCGGCTCGATCCGCGGCCCGGCGGCCCTCTGCGGCGTCGCCGGCATCAAGCCGACCTATGGGTTGTGCAGCCGGGTCGGCATCCTGCCGCTCTCCTTCTCGCTCGACCATGCGGGCCCGCTGGCCTGGACCGTCGAGGACTGCGCGATGCTGCTGCAGGCGATGGCGGGCTACGACAAGCAGGACCCGGCCAGTGCCGACCGGCCCGTCCCGGATTACACGGCCGGGCTGGGCGACGGGGTGAAGGGGCTGCGCGTCGGCATCGTGCGCCGCTGGCACGAGCGGGATCGGCCGGTCAGCGCGGCGGTGCAGGCGGGGATCGACCGTGCCGTCGAGGTCTGGCGCGATGCCGGGGCGGTGGTGGGCGATGTCGATCTGCCGTCGCTGTTCGATTTCCAGGCGGCCAACTTCACCATCCTGGCGTCCGAGGCATTCACCCTGCACGAGCCGTGGATGCGCGAGCGCTACCACGATTACGGCGACCGCCTGCGCGGGCGGATGATGTTCGGCGGGCTGTTCGCGGCGACGGATTACGTCCAGGCGCAGCGCTTCCGCCGCGAGTTGTGCGCGGCAACGTCGGAGGCGGCGCGGGAGTTCGACCTGCTGTTGACGGCCGGGGCGCCGGCCGAGGCACCGCGGATGGACGCGGTGCCGAAATGGGAGGGCTTGCAGCAACCGGGCTTCACGGCACCGATGAATCAGACCGGTTGGCCGGCGATGTGCGTGCCGTCGGGGTTCGGGGAGCGCGGCTTGCCGGTGGCGGTGCAGATCTGCGCCAAGCCGTTCGAGGAGGCCATGCTGTTCCGCGCCGCCGAAGTGCTGGAGCGGGCGCTGAGCGAGCGGTCGCGACGGCCGGTGCTGGCATGCTGACGCCGCTGATCGTGGCCGGCGTGGCGGCGCTGGCGCTGGCGGCGGTGGGCGGGCTGGTGACCGAGGTCGGGCCGTGGTACCGCCAATTGCGCAAGCCGAACTGGCAGCCGCCGGACTGGGCGTTTGGCCCGGCGTGGACGATCATCCTCGGCCTGGCGGCGTGGTCGGCGGCGTTGGCCTGGGTCGCCGCCCCGACCGTCGGCGATCGCACGATGGTGGTGGTGCTCTATGGGCTGAACGCGCTGTTCCACCTGCTATGGAGCCCGCTCTTCTTCAAGTTGAAGCGGCCGGACTGGGCCCTGTTCGAAGTGCCGCTGCTGTGGCTGTCGATCCTGGCGCCGATGGTGCTGGTGGCGCCGTTCTCGTCGCTCGCGAGCTGGCTGCTGCTGCCGTATCTGCTCTGGGTCAGCTTCGCTGCCTACCTCAATTTGACGATCGTCCGGCTGAATCGGCCGTTCGCCACGCGGTGATTGTTTCCCTTCCGGGGCGGCCCGTCTAGGCTGCCGTAAAACGGGAGGAAACATGATGCCTACTATCACGCGGCGCCGTGGCTTGGCCCTTGGCGCGGGGTTGGCTGCCGCGTCCGTCTTGCCGGCGCGGGCAGCGATCACCGCGGCCGACGTGCAGCCGCCCAAGCTCGACATCGAAAAGGGCGCTAGCCTGCGGGTCCTGCGGGCGGCGAAGTTCGTCGACGGCGACGAGGCGGTCTTCAACGCCAATACCAAGCGCTTCACCGATCAGACCGGGGTCGCGGTGAAGGTCGACTACCTGGCCTGGGACAACATGCCGACGCAGACGGCGGTGGTCGCCAACACCGGCGCGGGGCCGGACGTGGTGATCGGTTTCGGGCCGGATCCGCACGTGTTTTCGAGCAAGCTGATCGAGTTGACCGACGTTGCCGAATACCTTGGCAAGAAATACGGCGGCTGGTTCCAGCTCGCCGAGTTCTACGGCAAGAAATGGAAGACCAATAACTGGATTGGGCTGCCGATGGGCGGCACTGCCGGACCCTGCGTGTATCGGACGTCGTGGGTCAAAGAGGCCGGCTTCGACAAGATACCGGACGATCTCGGGCAATTCCTCAACCTGGCCAAGGGTCTCAAGAAGATCGGGCATCCCTGCGGGTTCGCACTCGGGCACGCGCTGGGCGACGCCAACGCCTACGCCAACTTCCTGCTCTGGGCGCATGGCGGCAGCATGGTCGACGAGGCCGGCAAGGTTACGCTGGACAGCAAGGCGACCCGGGAGGCGCTGGATTACGCCAAGGCGATGCAGGAGACGATGATCTCCGGCACGCTGGCCTGGGGCGACCCGAGCAACAACAAGGCCTACGCCTCCGGCGACATCAGCCTCACCTCGAACGGTGTGTCGGTCTATTACGCCGCCAAGACCTCGAAGGATCCGGCCGGGCAAGCCATCGCCGCCGACACCGACCATGCGTTCCTGCCGAAGGGCGTGGCAAAGGGGCCGCCGCAGACCTGCACGACGCTGAACGCCATGGTGTTCAAACACACCAAGATCCCGAACGCGGCCAAGAGCTATCTGATGTTCATGATGGAGGCTGATCAATACGATCCGTGGCTGACCGGCAGCCTCGGCTACTGGTCCGAGCCGCTGAAGGCCTACAAGGATAGCAGCTTCTGGGACAGCGACCCCAAGCTCAACGTGTTCCGCACCGCGATGGATACGCCGTTTTACCAGGGTTACGCCGGGCCGGTGAACGAGGCCGCGGGCACGGTCTACAACGATTTCGTGCTGGTCGACATGTTCGCGCGCGTGGTGACCGGCGACAGCACCCCCGAGGAGGCGATCCGCACGGCCGTTCGCGCCACCCAGCGATACTATCGCTAGGGGCAGCGGCCGGGTCAGACCGTGTGCAGCATGGTCAGATCCGGCCCGCTGACGTCATGAACGATCGAGCCATTATCGACTTTCGGGGTGGCGGACCGCAGATTGATCGACGTCGTCAGCGCAAGGCAGCCGGCGATGAGCGACAGGCGCTTGTGCGACCGCGTCGACAATGGGATGTGCGCCCTGCGGCAGAAGAGCAGTACCGCGCTCATCAAATCCTCCGCGGTGAGCACATACGCAACCGACGCCCCGGCATCGGTCCGCAGCGTAGCGCGGGCGTTCGAGGCCATGGCGCCGAATTCGAGCCCGACGATTTGTTCCGGGCGGAGATCGCGGACGCGCATCACGAGCAGGGTCCCGACGGCGGCCTGGCACTCTTCGGCGGTGAAGAGGATCGATCGGACTTCCTGTACCACGCAACACTCCTCTGCCGGCACAGGCTACACGGCAAAGATAAAGCACGCGTTAATTGGCGATCCGCTCCGCGATGTCGTGGAACAGCTTCGCCGGCAGCGTGCTGCCGGTCACGCCGCGGGTGGGGCGGTCGTCGTCGTTGCCCAGCCAGATCCCGATGATCGTCGGCCCGGCCACGCCGATGAACCACGCATCGCGATAATCCTGCGTCGTCCCGGTCTTGCCGGCGACGAAGCGGCCCGCGACCGCCGCCGCCCGGCCGCTGCCGCGCGCGACCACGGCGGCCAGCATCGCCCGCATCTGGCCCGCACGCTCGGCGTCGATCACCCTTACCGGGCCCGGCCGGTCCAGCGGCAGCGATTGTCCATCGGCGTCGATCCGCTCGATCCCGGTCGGGCGAACCCGAATGCCGCCGTTGAGCAGCCCGGCATAAGCCGCCGCCATGTCGAGCAACCGGACCTCGCCGGTGCCGAGCGCGAGCGACAGATCGTCCGGCATCGCGCCCGCCACGCCCAAGCGCCGCGCGACCTCCGCCGCCGCGCGCGGGCCACCGGATGCCTGCAGCAGCCGGACCGAGACGGTGTTGAGCGACTGCGCCAGCGCGTCCTCGAGCGTCACCTCGCCACGGAACGTGCCGTCGAAGTTCTGCGGGTTCCAGCCCCCGATCCGCAGCGGGGCATCCAGCACGCGGTCGCCGGGCTGCATGCCGTGTTCGAGCGCGGCCAGCCAGACGAACGGCTTGAACACCGACCCCGGTTGCCGCAGCGCCGCCACGGCCCGGTTGAAGCCGCCGGCCCGATAGTCCCGCCCGCCGACCATGGCCCGCACCACCCCGGTCGCGGCATCGAGCGCGACGACGGCGCCCTGCCCGACGCCGGCCGGCGCCCCGGGCCCGTCCAACAGCGCGGCCAGCTTGGTCTCGGCCACCGACTGCAGCCGCGCATCGAGCGAGGTGTGCAGCACCCCATCGGCCCCGGCTGGCAGCAGCGTCTGCGACTCCTCGGCCACCCAATCGGCGAACCAGCCGGAAACCACGGGTGGCGGCGTGAGGACCATCGCGGCCGATGCCGCAGCGCCCTGCTCCTTGGTGATCGCGCCGGTGTCGACCATGGCGGCCAGCACCTCGCGTCCACGGGCGGCCGCGGCGGCCGGGTCGGCGCGTGGATTGAAGCGCGACGGCGCGCGCGGCAACCCGGCGATCACCGCGCTCTGCCACAGCGACAGCTTCCGCGCCGTGGTCCCGAAATACAGCTGCGACGCCGCGTCGACGCCCCAGGCGCCGCTGCCCAGATAGACGCGGTTGAGCCAAATCTCGAGGATCTCCTGCTTGCTGAAGCTGTGCTCGAGCCACAGCGTCAGCATCAACTCCTGCACCTTGCGCCGGAACGTGCGCGCGTTGGTCAGGAACAGCGTCTTGGCGACCTGCTGCGTGATGGTCGAGCCACCCTGCACCAGCCGCCCGGAGCGGAGATTGACCGTCGCGGCGCGCAGAATGCCGACGGGATCGAGCCCGAAATGCTGATAGAAGCGCCGGTCCTCGACGGCCACCGCCGCCTCGGGCAGCCAGCCCGGCATCTGCGCCAGGCGCAGCGGCTCGCCGACGATGTCGCCGTAGGTCGCGAACACGCGCCCGCTCCGATCCTGCAGCGCGAGACCCGGTCGGCGGGCGGCGTCCAGCGCGGTTTCCGGCCGCGGCAGGTCGCGCGCGAACCAGATCAGCACGGCGCCCATCGCCAGCACGCCCCAGATCGCGGCAATGAGCAGGACCCGGGTCAGCCGCCAGAGTCGCCGTCGCCGCCGCGGGGCCGGCGCCGCCTCCGAGGCTAGCGGAAACACTGCAGGTAGACCGTCGACGGGTTGGCCACGGCATCGATCTCGTCGGCGCGCTTCTCCGGCCCGGTGCTCGGTTCGACCGCGGGCTGGACGTTGTTGGCGCGCAGGAACGCGAGCGCCTCAGCTCCCTTGACGGCGAAATTGACGTTCTGTGGAATGTCGCCGCCGGTCATCTCGGCTACCCGCGCCGCGTTCAACTTCGAGACGACCACGCCGATCACATGGCCCCGGCTGTCGAACAACGGCCCGCCGGAGCTGCCGGGCTGGACCGCGGCGCTGATCTGGAAGTTGGCCGGATTGTCGCGCAGCCCGGCCAGCGCATTGATGTTGCCCGTCGTCAGCGTCGGGCCGGACGACAGCAGGCCGGACAGCGGAAATCCATACGTGATGACGCTCTCGCCCCGGCGTACCGGCGGGGCGTCGCGGAAGGTGAGGGGCGGCCCGGCCGGCTTCTCGGTGCTCAGCAGCGCCAAGTCCCGTTCGCGGTCGGCGACGAGCAGCTTGGCCGGCAGCTGCGTCCCGGCGGCATCGCGCGCGACGATCCGGGCGCAGCCCGCCACGACGTGGCGGTTGGTCAGCAGCCGCTTGTCGCCGACGACGAAACCGGTGCCGCTGCCATACGCACGGTCGAACGGCGTTTCGGCCGGGTCGCGCGGGATCGGGACGCCATCCCAGGGCACGCCGAGCGGCGGCGGCTTGCCTGGTGGCACGCTCTGCGCGGCCGCCGACAAAGCACCCCCTACGGCGCAGGCCAGAATCGCTGCCGAGAGCGGGAGCCGCATGTCGCGGACCATGCGCATCCCGCCCTTGCCGCGTCAACGTCACACATCCAAGATCGCGGCTAACCGATTGGAGCAACAATGCGCGGATTATTTTTGGACGCCGTCGACGAGATGGCGAGCGTCTTCGAGGCGGTATCCCGGCCCGGCGACCCGGCGATCACGGTCAACAAGCAGGATCATGTCGCCGCCGCCGACCTGCCGCGCCTGCTCGCCGGCTACGATTTCATGCTCGACGACCACAGCACGCTGCCGGTCGAGGCGATGCGCGCCTGCACCGGGCTCAAGCACGTCATCTTCCTCGGTACCGGCGCGCGCAGTTACATGGACCCGGAGGCGCTGGCCGAACTCGGCATCACGGTGCACACGATCCGTGGCTATGGCGACACCGCCGTGGCCGAACACGCCATCGCGTTGATGTGGGCGGCGGCACGGGGCGTGTCGTTCATGGACCGCGGCATGCGGGCGGGCCAGTGGCCGCGGATCGAAGGGATGCAGTTGACCGGCAAGACGCTCGGCCTGGTCGGCTTCGGCGGCATCGCGGCGGAAGTGGCGCGGATCGCGTCGGGCAGCGGCATGCGGGTGCTGGCGTGGAATCGGACGCCCAAGCAGGCGCCGAACGTCGAGTTCGTCCCGCTCGAGCGCTTGCTGGCGGAGAGCCACGTGGTCTCGCTGCATCTGCTGCTGAACAACGAGACGCGCGGCTTCATTGGCGCGGAGCGGCTCGCGCAGATGCGGCCCGGCGCGATGCTGGTGAACACGGCGCGGGGTGCGGTGGTGGATGAGGCGGCGATGATCGAAGCCTTGCGCTCCGGCCGGCTGGCCCATGCGGCCCTGGACGTGTTCGACACCGAGCCGCTACCGCCGGGTCACGCGCTGGCCGGGCTGGACAACGTGACGCTGACGTCACACGGGGCATTCCGGACGCCCGAGGCGAGCGAGAATCTCATCCGCCGCGCGATCGACATCGCGTGCCAGGTTTCCGCCGCCGCGCCGGCTTGATAGAACGTCGGGGTGTGCCCGCCTGGCGGAATTGGTAGACGCAGCGGACTTAAAATCCGACGTCCGTGACAGGGCTTGCCGGTTCGAGTCCGGCGGCGGGCACCATGGCCTACGCTGCGAAGCGGATCGGTTGGGCGCCTTGCCAGAGCGTCATCTTGCCGAGCGGTTGCAGGTTTTCCAAACCGTCGACGATGGTCAGGAAGTGGTTGCCGGAGAGTTGGCCGGCTTTGCTGGCGAAGCAGACCGGGCCGTAGGCGAGCAGGATCTCGGTCTCGCTGACGCCGCCTGGATACAGGATGATCTGACCCGGCGCGGGAAAGCTCGTGTTGTTCTCGTAGCCCAAGCCAAGGTCCAGGTCGCCGAGTGGAATCCAGCAGCCCTCGCCGCTCCAGCGCACGTGGATGATGCGCTCCTCGTAGGGCAACAGGGCGCGGAAGCGGGCGCACGTCTTGGGCGCCAGTGCCTCCTCGAAGCGAGCGCGGAAGTGGAAGGGGCCAGCGGCGATCGTGATCAGGTCCATGCGGGTCTCTATGGCTGACCCGACCGTGCATGACCATATCCGACTGTGTTAGTCTCGCGCAGGAGGATTAGACATGGCGACAAAGCGAAAGGCCGAAATAGCAGTGTCCGAGCCGGGACCTGAAGTGCGCAAGGCCAAGCCGAGAGTTGTCCAAACCCCGGAATATCCACGGTCGAGACACGAGGTCGACCAGAAATGGGAGGAAATCAGGGTGAGAGGCGAGCAGATTAGCGCTGATATCAAAGCATTGCTGGCGCGAGTGAGCTCAAACTCGGTCTGATGTCGGACAGGACATCGTTTGCCGAAGTCAATCGGGCCGTGCTGGCGGTGGACAAGTTGCAGCAACAAATGGCCGATCTGACAACGATCGTGAAAGTATTGTCCGAGCGGCTAAAGGCGCTGGAAGCGGCGGTCGTGCATCGTGAGTAATAAGTCGCGGGATTGGCCGCCCGAGGTGCAGCCGATGGTGCTACAAGACTTGGAGCGCCTTGGCACGGACAAGAACAATCGCTTGTATTGGGACGGCAAGCTGGTCCGCACGCCGCTGACGCTGACGGCGCCACAGACGATGTTGGCGCTCCTCGCCGCGCTCGCGTCTATCGCGTCGATCTTCACCGGGTTGAACAGCGCATCGATCTATCTGTGCGGCCGCGACATCCACTGGCTCGGCTGTCCCGCCGTGGCGGAACCAATTGCGCCCCAGCCAGCAGCTAGATGACGCCCTGCTGGGCCAGCCTGTCGAGCGCGCCGCCGGTCATCCCGAGCCGTTCTTCCAGGACGTCCCGGGTGTCGGCGCCCAGTCCCGGGGGCGCGCGGCGGTAGGTCACCGGCGTTTGTGACAGGCGCACCGGGTTGGCGACGAGCTGCAGCGTCGCGCCGTCGCGCTCCATCGCGTGCTGCATTCCGCGCGCCTGCACCTGCGGGTCGGCGAACACACGGTCGAGCGTGTTGATGGGCCCGCAGGGGACGCCCCTGGTCTCGAATGTCGTGACCCAGTCCGCCGTGGTGCGCTGCTTCGTCGCGGCGGCGAGCTTCGGGATCAGCGTGTCGCGGTTGGCGATCCGCGCGGTGTTGGTGGCGTAGCGCGGGTCGGTCGGCAGGTCCGGCCGGCCCAGCGCGGTGCACAGCCGGCCGAACTGCCCGTCATTGCCGACGGCGATGATCATGTTGCCGTCCGCGGTCGGAAAATCCTGATAGGGCACCACGTTGGGGTGCGCGTTCCCCATGCGCTGCGGCACTTGGCCCGAAGCGAGGTAGTTCATAGTCTGGTTGGCCAGACTGGCGATGCCCACGTCGAGCAGGGCGAGGTCGATGTGCTGGCCCTGGCCGGTCCGCTCGCGATGCGCCAGCGCGGCGAGAATGGCCGTCGTGGCATAGAGCCCGGTCAGCACATCGGTGACCGCGACGCCGACCTTTTGCGGCCCGGCGCCGGGTTCCCCGTCGCGCTGCCCGGTGATGCTCATCAGCCCGCCCATGCCCTGGATCAGGAAGTCGTAGCCGGCGCGGGGTGCGTAGGGGCCGGTCTGGCCGAAACCGGTGATCGAGCAATAGATCAGTCCCGGCTGCTCGGCGCTGAGGGTGGGATAATCGAGCCCGTAGGCCGCGAGGCCGCCCAGCTTGAAGTTCTCGATGACCACGTCGCAGCCGCGGGCCAGCTCGCGGACCAGGCGCTGCCCCTCGGCTCGCGTGAAGTCGATGGTGACCGAGCGCTTATTGCGGTTCGCGCACAGGAAGTAGGCCGCATCTGGTCCGTCGGTGCCATCGGCGGCCTTGGCGTAGGGCGGGCCCCAGGTGCGGGTGTCGTCGCCGGTGCCGGGTCGCTCGACCTTGATGACGTCGGCGCCGTAATCGCCGAGGAGCTGGCCGGCCCAGGGGCCGGCGAGGACGCGGGACAGGTCGAGGACTTTGACGTGCGCGAGTGGTCCCGCGTTGTTCGTTGACCTTGAGATGGAGGCAGACTGGGACATAGAGAGCAGACTGGCGAAAATCCGGGACGCTGGGTAGAGCGCGGTTTGACCGGCCGAGCCGCACGGGTATCGTGTCGCAGTTGTCGTTAAGGAATGTTCAATGCTGAACCGCCGCACCCTCCTCGGCGCCGCTGGCGCGAGCCCGCTGATTTGGACATCCGCGTTCGGCCCGGCGTTTGCCGAGACGCCGAAGGACGTCATCGTCATGGCCTACCAGATCGATGACATCATCAGCCTCGATCCGCAGGAGAGCTTCGAGTTCAGCAGCAACGAGGTCACCGGGAACATCTACGAGAAGCTCATCCGCCCCGACGTGAAGGATCCGACGAAGATCCTGCCGAAGCTGGCCGAGAAATGGGAGACATCGGCGGACGGGCTCACCACCACCTTCCATCTGGCCGCTGGCCGCAAATTCGCCTCCGGCAATCCGGTGACCGCCGAGGACGTCGTCTTCACGCTCACCCGCGCCGTGATGTTGAACAAGGCGCCGGCGTTCATCATCAGCCAACTCGGCTTCACCAAGGACAACATCGCCGAGCGCATCACCGCGCCGGACCCGCAGACCGTGGTGCTCAAACTCGGCGAGAAATTCGCCCCGACCTTTCTGTTCTACTGCCTATCGGCCAATGTGGGCGGCGTCGTCGACAAGAAGACGGTGATGTCGCACGAGCAGGGCGGCGATTTCGGCAATGCCTGGCTCAAGACCAACAGCGCCGGCTCCGGCCCGTTCGCCTTGCGCGCGTGGCGGGCGAGCGAGTCGGTGGCGCTGGACGCCAATCCCAACGCCCCGATCCAGCCCAAGATCAAGCGCCTGCTCATCCTGCATCGCCCGGATTCCAGCGCGCAGCTTCTCGCGTTGCAGAAAGGCGACGTCGACATCGCGCGCAATCTCAGCCCCGAGCAGATCAAGACCGTCCAGGCCAGCGCGGAGTTCAAGACCTTACAGGCGAGCAAGGCGAGCGTGCTGTACCTGGCGATGAACCAGAACAACCCGAACCTCGCCAAGCCGCAGGTGCGCCAAGCGATCAAATGGGCGATGGACTACAAATCGATCGCGACCAACATCACGCCCAACATTTTCGTCGAGCAGCAGGCCTTTCTGCCGAAGGGGCTTCCGGGCGCGTTGACCGACCGGCCGTTCAGCAAGAATGTCGCGAAGGCGAAAGGGCTGATGAAGGAGGCGGGGCTCGAGAACGGCTTCGAGGTCACGCTTGATACCCAGAACGTCTCGCCCTACGACGACATCGCGCAGGCGCTGCAGGCCGATCTCGGCGCGATCGGGATCAAGGTGAACATCCTTCCAGCCGAGTTCCGCCAGGTCATCACCAAGACCCGGGCGCGCAAGCACGAGTTGGCGCTGTTGCGCTGGGCTTCCGACTACATGGACCCGAACAGCAACGCGCAGACATTCTGCGAGAACGTGGACAATGGCGACGAGGCGCGCGACCGCACGCTCGCCTGGCGGTCGAGCTGGCAGGACAAGGGACTGACGAAGCGCTCCGCCGCCGCAGTGCGCGAACAGGACGCCGAGAAGCGCGTGCTCGAATACGAGCGTTTGCAGCGCGATCTGCAGGAAGTCGGCCCGTTCGCGGTCCTGCTGCAACAGGTCGAGATCGCGGCGTTGCGCAAGAACGTGAGCGGCTTGGAGATCGGGCCGCTGTCCGACAGCACGAACTACTCGGATCTCCAAAAAGCTTGAACCGCTTGCGATCGTTCGCCGCCACGGCGGCGAGCATCCCGATCACGCTGTTCGGGCTGGTGCTGATCACGTTCCTGATTGGCCGCGTGGTGCCGATCGACCCGGTGCTGGCCGTGGTCGGCGATCGGGCGCCGCAGGAGGTGGTGGAGCGGACCCGGCACGAGATGGGGCTCGACCGGCCGTTGCCGGAGCAATTCGTGCGCTACGTCGGCGATCTGGCGCAGGGTAATCTCGGCCGCTCCGTCATGACGAGCAACCGGGTCACGACCGACATCGCCCGCTTCTTCCCCGCAACCCTGGAGCTGTCGAGCGTCGCCCTGATCATCGCCACGCTCGTGGGTGTGCCGCTTGGGGTCTATGCGGCGGTGCGGCAGGGGAGCTGGATCGACCAGATCATCCGCGTGGTCTGCTTGTCGGGGCACTCGATCCCCGTCTTCGTGCTGGCGCTTCTGGCGCTGCTGATCTTCTACGCGACGCTCGGCTGGGCGCCGGGGCCCGGTCGGCAGGACGTGCTGTATCAGGACATGGTGCCGCAGGTGACGGGCGTGCTGCTGATCGATGCGGTGCTGGCGCAGGACTGGGACGCGTTGCGCGACGCGGTGGCGCATCTGGCGCTGCCGGCTTTGGTGCTGGCGGCGTTCAACATGGCCTACATCGCCCGCATGACCCGCGCCTTCATGCTCGACAGTCTGCGCGGTGAATACATCGTGACGGCGCGCGCCAAGGGGCTGTCGGCGACGACCATCATCTGGCGGCACGGGTTTGGGAATATCCTGGTCCGGCTGGTGACGGTGCTGGCGCTGACCTACGCCGGGTTGCTGGAGGGCGCGGTGCTGACGGAGACGATCTTCAGTTGGCCGGGGCTCGGCCAATACCTGACCGGCAGCCTGCTGAACGCCGACATGAATGCCGTGCTCGGGGCGACGTTGGTGGTGGGGTTGAGCTACGTGCTGCTCAACCTGTTCGCCGATCTCATGTATCGCGTGCTCGATCCGAGGGTGCGGTGATGAACACCCGCTTCCTTCTCCCTCTCCCTCCGGGAGAGGGCCGGGGTGAGGGCTTTTCCGCCCGACGAACCCTCACCCCAACCCTCTCCCGGGGGGAGAGGGAGCTGTGAGCGGTGCGTCGACCCGCGATTGGCTCCTGACCGAAACACCCGCCTCGCGCCGTCAAGCGGCATGGGGCCGGCGGTACCGGCTGTGGCTGCAGTTTCGCTCGAACCCGCTTGCAATGGCGGGGTTGATCGTCGCGGTGGCGCTGATCGGCATGGCGCTGGCCGCGCCCCTGCTGACGACGCAGGATCCCGGCAGCCAGGATCTGGCCCATCGGCTGGCGCGGCCGTCGGCGCAGCACTGGCTCGGGACCGACGAACTCGGGCGCGACATCTATACCCGGGTCATGTATGGCGGCCGGGTTACGCTCGGGATGGTTGTGGCCGTCGTGATCCTCGTGGCGCCGCTGGGCCTGGCGATCGGCTGCATCGCGGGATACGCCGGCGGCGTGTGGGATCGGCTGCTGATGCGCGTCACCGACGTGTTCCTCGCGTTCCCCCGCTTGGTCCTGGCGCTCGCCTTCGTTGCTGCGCTCCGGCCGGGCGTGACCAGCGCCGTGGCGGCGATCGCGCTGACCGCCTGGCCGCCTTACGCGCGGCTGGCGCGGGCGGAGACGTTGGGACTGCGCGGGGCCGACTTCGTGGCGGCGGTGCGGCTGACCGGGGCGTCCAGGGGGCGGATCGTGTTGCGCCATATCGCGCCGCTGTGCCTGCCGAGCCTGATCGTCCGCGTCACGCTCGACATGAGCAGCATCATCCTGACGGTCGCCGGGCTCGGGTTCCTCGGCATGGGCGCGCAGCCGCCGGCGCCGGAGTGGGGCACGATGATCGCGACGGCGCGGCGGTTCATCCTCGAGCAATGGTGGGTGCCGACGATCCCCGGCATCGCCATCTTCCTTGCCAGCCTGGCCTTCAACCTGCTGGGCGACGGGCTGCGTGACGTGCTCGATCCGAAGCAGGGCGGCTGATGCTCGTCGACATCAAGAACCTGCGCATCGCGTTCCCGACGCCGTCGGGGCCGGTCGATGCCGTGCGCGGCGTCTCGATGACGCTCGGGCAGGAGAAGCTCGGCATCGTCGGCGAGAGCGGGTCCGGCAAGTCGCTGACGGCGCGGTCGCTGCTCAAGCTGCTGCCGGGGCACGCGATCATCGCGGCGGAGCGGCTGTCGTTCGACGGCATCGACGTGCGCACCGCGTCGGAGCGGCAGATGCGCAGAATCCGCGGGCGCCGGGCCGGGCTGATCCTGCAGGACCCGAAATACTCGCTCAATCCGGTCATGACGGCGGGCGAGCAGATTGCCGAAGCCTGGCGCGCGCATAAGGGCGGCAGCCGCCGGGTGGCGATGGCGGCGGCGGTGGAGCTGCTCGACCAGGTCCGCATCCGTGACCCGGCCCGCGTCGCGGCCAGCTATCCGCATGAGCTGTCCGGCGGCATGGGGCAGCGGGTGATGATCGCGACCATGCTGGCGCCGGACCCTGAGCTGCTGATCGCCGACGAGCCGACCAGCGCGCTCGACGCGACGGTGCAGGCGGAGATCCTGCGGCTGATCGAGGACCTGGTCAGCCGGCGCGGGATGGGGTTGATGCTGATCAGCCACGACCTGCCGCTGGTCGGGCATTTCTGCGACCGGATCGCGGTGATGTACGCGGGCCGGGTCGTGGAGGAGTTGCGGGCCGGGGAACTGCAGCACGCGCAGCATCCGTATACGCGCGGGCTGCTGTCCTGCATGCCGTCGCTCACCCATCCGGCGGCGCGGCTGCCGGTGCTGCAGCGCGACCCGGCCTGGTTGCAGGCATGATCGACGTCGAGGGGCTGCGGATCCGGTTCGGCACCAAGGAGGTCGTGCGCGGAGTGTCGTTCGCGGTGCCGGATGGGGGCAGCTTCGGGTTGGTGGGCGAGAGCGGGTCGGGCAAGAGCACCATCTTGCGGGCGGTGTCCGGGCTCAATCCGGACTGGAGCGGCCGAATGGAGATCGGCGGCGTGGCCATGACCAAGCGGCGCGGGCGGGATTTCTTCCGGCGGGTGCAGATGGTGTTCCAGGACCCGTACGGCTCGCTGCATCCGCGGCAGACGGTGGATCGGGCGCTGAGCGAGCCGCTGATCGTGCACGGCATGGCCGATCGGGACGCCCGGATCGGGCGGGCGTTGGCGGACGTGGCGCTGCCGGCGAGCGCGCGGTTCCGGTATCCGCACCAGCTCTCGGGCGGGCAGCGGCAGCGGGTGGCGATCGCGCGGGCGCTGATGTCGGAGCCGGACGTGCTGCTGCTGGACGAGCCGACCAGCGCGCTGGACGTCTCGGTGCAGGCGGAAATTCTCAATTTGCTGCGCGACCTGCAGGAGAAGCGCCGGCTGACCTTCGTGCTCGTCAGCCACAACCTGGCGGTCACGGCGCATCTGTGTCCGACGATCGCGGTGATGCAGGCCGGCGAGATCGTCGAGATCGTCAGTGCCGACGACCTCCGGGCTGGCCGTGTGCACAACGCGCACACGGCCGAACTGCGACGGCTGAGCGTGGAGCTGGAGGCCTAGCTCTTCAGCTCGAGGCCAGGAGCATCGAACGGGGAGGCGCCTTGGCTTTCTGGTGGGACTTGGCCGCCGGGGGTCATCTGGTCCACGGCATGGGGGAGGAGCTTGGAGAGTTCCGACAGGATGTCGCCGTGCGACATGCCGGTCTGCTGGGACCATTGGTTGACCTGGTCGTGGCCCAGGACCTGACCGAGTTGGCCGGGATCGACGCTCTGGTTGGGCCCGTTGCCGACCCAGGAGCTGACGACGCTGCCTAGACCAGCCTGGTTCATCTTCTCGACGAGGCCGCCGACACCGCCTTGGCTCGCGAGGACCGACCCGAGAATCGAGCCGAGGGCGCCCTGGTTGGGGTTGTTGGTGCCGAGAACGCTACCGAGAATACTGTCGAACAAACCCATCTGAGGCTCCTTTGGCAGCGTCCGCCCGC
>CAZZVQ010000020.1:0-23648 GCA_964657565.1 uncultured Acetobacteraceae bacterium | reverse complement strand
CGGGCGGACGCTGCTGGCTAATTACATCGTCGAGCGCCGTCCGACGATGGCGTGGTAGATCCACAAGACGACGATGGCGCCGATCACGGCGACGACGAGGCTATACACATTGAAGCCGGGCGTGGTTTGGATGCCCACCATACTGAACAGGAAGCCACCGACGACGGAGCCGATCACGCCGAGGATCAGGTCGACGATGAAGCCCTCACCTTGTTTATTGACGATCTTACTCGCGATGAAACCCGCGACGACGCCTAACACGATCCAGGCGATCAACCCCATGACACTCTCCGTTGCATTCACACGAGAGTGTTAACAGCACCCCCGCGTGGTGGTTCCTTAGGCGGAACTACACATTGAACCGGAACAGCAGCACGTCGCCGTCGCGGACCACGTAATCGCGGCCCTCGACCCGCATCTTGCCCGCCTCCTTGGCGCCGGCCTCGCCGTTGCCGGCGATGAAGTCGGCGTAGGCGATCGTCTCGCAGGCGATGAAGCCCCGCTCGAAATCGTTGTGGATGACGGCGGCGGCCTGCGGCGCCTTGGTGCCGGCGGTGATCGTCCAGGCCCGGGTCTCCTTCGGGCCGACCGTGAAATAGGTGTTCAGGCCGAGCAGCGCGTAGCCGGCGCGGATCACGCGGTCGAGCCCGCTATCGTGCAGGCCGAGGCCTTCGAGGAACTCCGCGCGCTCGGCTTCGACCAATTGCGCGACCTCCGCCTCGATCGCGGCGGAGACGACGACCGACCCGGCGCCTTCGGACGCGGCGCGCTCGGCCACGCGGGCGGATTGCGCGTTGCCGGTGGCGGCGGCGCTTTCCTCGACGTTGCAGACGTAAAGGACGGGCTTGCTGGTCATGAGCTGGAGGCCCTTGGCCGCCTGCTCCTGTCCGGCGGGGATCGCGGTGCGCGCGGGGCGGCCGGCTTGGAGGGCGGCGACGATCGGCTCCATCAGCGCCACCGCCGCCTGCGCCTCGCGGTCGTTGCCGCGGGATTTCTTGACCAGGGCGGGCAGGCGGCGTTCGAGGCTGTCGAGATCGGCCAGCATCAACTCGGTCTCGACCGTCTCGGCGTCGCGGAGCGGGTCGATACTGCCCTCGACATGGGTGACGTCGGGATCCTCGAAGCAGCGCAGGACGTGGATGATGGCGTCGACCTCGCGGATGTTGGCGAGGAACTGGTTGCCGAGGCCTTCGCCGCGCGAGGCGCCGCGGACCAGTCCGGCGATGTCGACGAATTCGAGGCTGGTCGGGACGATCTGCTTGGATTTGCCGATGGCGGCGAGCGCGTCGAGCCTTGGGTCCGGCACGGCGACGCGGCCGACGTTCGGCTCGATCGTGCAGAAGGGATAGTTGGCCGCCTGCGCCGCGACAGTGGCGGTGAGCGCGTTGAACAGGGTCGACTTACCGACGTTCGGCAGGCCGACGATGCCGCAATTGAAACCCATCGTTAAATTCCTTCGGTCGCGAGCGCGATCCGGCTCATGAATTCTTCCGGCTTGCCGCCGACGAGAAGTGGGGCCTGGTCGGCGACGGCGTCGAGCAAGGCGGCGAGCCACTCCTGATCGACTTTGGCGAAATCGCCCAGTACATGGCCGGTGACGCGGTCCTTGTGGCCGGGATGTCCGATGCCGAGGCGCACCCGCCAGTACTCCGGCGTGCCCAGACAGCGGTCCATGCTGCGCAGGCCGTTGTGACCGGCAGCGCCGCCACCGAACTTGATTCGCACCTTGCCGGGGATCAGGTCCAACTCGTCATGGAAGGCGGTGATGGCGGCGGGCGCGAGCTTGAAGAACGATGCGGCGGCTTGGACGCTCTCGCCCGAGGCGTTCATGTAGGTCAGCGGCTTGAGCGCCAGGATCTTCGAGCCGGCGATGCTGCCTTCGGAGACGACGCCCTTGAAGCGCTGGCGCCACGGGCTGAACCCGTGGCGTTGCGCGATCCGATCGACGGCCATGAAGCCGACATTGTGGCGTTGACGCGCCATGCCGGGCTCGGGATTACCGAGCCCGACCCAGAGCAGCATGGCGGGCCGAACTACTTCTTGGGCTTGGCCGGAGCCTTCGTGCCCCCCTTGGCCGGCGCGGCGGTCGCGGCGGCAGCTTCGGGGGCGGCTTCGACCGACTTGGTCGGCGGCGTGATGGTGGCCAGCGTGATCTCCTCGATCGCGCCAACCGGCTGCACGCCCTCGGTGCCCTTCAGATCGCTCCAGTGCAGCGACGTATTGATGTCCAGCGCGCTGATGTCGGCGGTGAAGAATTCCGGCACCGTCTCCGGGTCGGCCAGCACCTCGATGGCGGGGCGGACGACGTTCAGCAGGCCGCCGCGCTTGATCCCCGGGGAAGTCGATTCACCCTGGAAGTGGATGGTGACCGCGATGCGGATCTTCTCGCCGGCGGCGAGCCGCTGGAAGTCGACATGGATCGGCTTGTCGGTGACGGGGTGGAACTGCACTTCGCGCATCAACGCGCGCACGGTGCTGCCGCCGACGCTGAGCTGGTAGGGACGCGAGCGCCAGCCGCCGCGATGCAGCTCGCGCATGATGATACGGGGGTCGAGCTGGCAGATGGTCGGCGTCTCTTTGGCGCCGTAGATAACAGCGGGAACCATTCCCGCCCGTCGAGTTGCGCGTGCCGCCCCCTTACCGGCTCGCTCGCGCGCCTCGGCCTCGATCGTGGTGACATTGGCCATGGGTTGCTCCTGAACACAAAAAGCGCCGGCCTCCAGGGGTGCCTGCGCGGGCGGTCGTGTAGCGTAATGGGGGATGAAGGGCAACCGCCGTCGTGCGTGGGGCTGGGGAGCGCCGGCCCGTAAGATGTCGGCGAACCTGCTTCGCGAGGAGATCGAGTGGATGAGAAAGTATCTGTTGGTGGCGACCGGCGTGGCGTTGCTGGCCGGGGGCGGCGTGGCACTCGCCCAGATGCCGCCCGGCCCGGGTGGCCCTGGTGGCCCCGAAGGTGGTCCGGATCAGCACGGCGAGCGTTGGGGCATGATGCACCGGATGCACCCACGGGGTGATGGGGCCGCCTTCTTCCGGTTCCGCCGCGGCGATGCCGAGATGGATATCAAGTGCCCGATGACCGAGAACGTGCAGGCGTGCGTTGCAGCCGCCGGGTCGCTGATGGACAAGGTCAGCGGGATGCAACAGCCGAAACCGCAGTAACCTCGTGCAGGGCTGACAGGCAAATCTGCTCGAAACGCTTGGTGACGACGGGCCATCCGAAGCGCGTGGTCACCAAGTGGCGGGCATCGGCAGACAGACGCTGCTGCAGAGCCGGATCGTCGAGGACGCGCGCGAGCGCCGTCGCGAACTCCTCGGCCGTGTCGGCGGCGAGGAAATTGTCTTCGTCGGTGACGTCGAGCCCTTCGACGCCGAGCCGGGTCGAGACGACCGGGCAGCCCATCGCCATCGCTTCGAATACTTTTATGCGTGTGCCGCTGCCGACACGGAGGGGGATGGCGTAGACGTGGCCGCTCTCGACGAAGGGCCGGACGTCGTCGACGAAGCCGGTGAAGGTCCAGTCGAAGCCGCGCGACGCGGCGGCTTCGGTCAGGCGCTCCGGCGGGTTGCGGCCGGCGATGATGGCGCGAGCCTTGGGCCGGCGCTGCAGCAATTTCGGCCAGATCTCGTCCATCAGAAACTCGATGCCGTCGATGTTCGAGCGGGAGTCCATGGAGCCGGTGAACACGACGGTGCCGCCGTCAGGGGGCGCGGGCGCGGGTGCGCTGTAGGCGTAGAACTCGGTATCGACCCCGGTCTCGATCGGTTCGACGCCGGTCAGGCCATAGGTCCTTTCCAGAGCGCGTGCGTCCCGCTCCGAGACGGCGATGACTTTCTGGCACCGCGCGATCGCGTCGCCCTCGAAGCGGCGCATCTTGCGGGCTTGATCCTGCCAGACGTGCCGCATCGGGCCTTTGGCGATGTCGGCATGGCGGGCGAAGATTTCCGCCTCGACATTATGGGTGAAGATGATGGCGGGGATGTCGAGCCGGGGCGGCAGCAGGATCGCCGCGTGTGGGAAATCGACGAGGATCGCATCGGCACCCTTGGCCAGTTCGGCCGCGACGACGGCGCGGCCCTGCGCCGAGTTGTCGGTCGCGACGGCGACTGGAACCGGGCTTGCCAGCGCGACCACCTTGCGCGGCGTCGACATGGTGGTTTCGGGCCAAGAGACGAAGCGGTCGCACAGGCGGTCCGTTTCCGCGGCCCAGCGGTCGGCGTCGACGGGCGCGGGGGAGAGGAGCGTGATGTAGAATTCGCCGCCCTTCATGTGCCGCAGCGTATTGGCGGTGCGGATGCGGCCGCCCTGGTCGAGCGGGAACAGGAACCGGGGAGAGAGGACGAGGAGATGCTTGCGTGTCACCAGCACAGGCCCTGATAGGTAATGCCCGCGTGCGCGCGCAGTTCGGCGATGCCGGCCAAGTCGAGCACGTGCCGGCCGTCGAGCGCGGCGAGCAAGGCTGGGCGGTCCGGCTTGGCGATGTGGCCGACGACGACGAGCTTGGCGCCGTCGAGCGCGTCGGCCGGTTCGGCGGCGAGGAGACGTTCGAGATGCGGGATTTCGCGCTCGATATAGGCGCGGTTGCTGCCGGTCAGCCTGGCCACCTGCACGGAGCGGTCGAAGATGCTGACCTCATAGCCCTTGCCGATCAGCTTCTCCGCCAACACGACGAAAGGACTCTCGCGAAGGTCGTCGGTGCCCTGCTTGAAGGCCAGGCCGAACAGAGCGACGCGTTGACGGCCATGTTTGGCAATGGCGTCGAACGTGCGGTCGATCAGGGATTGATTGCTCGGGAGCACGCTCTTGAGGAATGGCGCCGGCACGTGCGCGTGATCGGCGAGCGCCAGCAGGCTGCGCATGTCCTTCGGCAAGCACGATCCACCGAAGGCGAATCCCGGCGTGAGGTACGCGGGCGAGATGTTCAGGATGCGGTCTTCGCAGAACAGCTTGTAGGCCGCCCGCGCATCCACTCCCATCGCCGCCAGGATGGCGCCGCCCTCGTTGGCGAAGGCGAGTTTCACCGCGTGGTAGGCGTTGGCGAGCATTTTGACGGATTCCGATACGCGGAACGGGGCGACATGGATTTCGCCATCCACGTCCTTATAGATTTCCCGCATGGACTCGGCATCGTCGCCCGGCGCGGCGCCGATCAGGGTGTAGGGCGGGGTGTGGAAGTCTTTGACCGAGCTACCCTCGCGGAGGAATTCCGGATTGGAGTAGTAGCGGAAACCCTCGCCGTGCCGCTTGCCGGAGTGCTGCTCGAGCGCCGGGATGACCCGGTCTTCAGCCGTGCCGGGCGGCACCGTCGAGCGCATGACCACCACGTGGGTCCCCGGCTTGTCCTTGATCGCCGCGCCGATGGTCGCGATCACCTCGTCGACGGCGCGGAGGCTGACGCTGCCATCGGGCCCGCTCGGCGTGCCGACGGAGATGAACGACACCTCGGTTTCCTGTACCGCTTCGACCACGTCCATGGTCGCGGTCAGCCGGCCTTGGGCCACGGCATCGGCGATCAACGTGTCGATCTCGTCCTCGACGATGGGCGATTGCCCGCGCGCCAACATGGCGACCTTATCGGGCGAGACATCCACGCCGACGATCTCGTGTCCCGCATGGGCGAGGCATCCGCAGGACACCACGCCAACGTAACCGATACCAAACACGGAGATTCTCATGGGCGCGCGTTAAACCTATCCGGGGCGTTTAGACAGAGCCCGACCGGTTGTACCATGAAATTGGTAACTTAAGGTTAAGGCAGCGTGTCCGTCGCGGGAATCAGCGACCATGGTGCGTCAGCACGGCCGGGTTCGCAGAAGAACGGCGTGCCGTTGGCCAGCCGCACGCCCGGTTCCAGCCCCATGGCCGAGCGGAGCGCGCGAAATACCGCGCCGTGGGCGACGATCAGCACCGGGGCGTCGAGCGTCAAAGCCCGGTTGACCGCCTCGACCGCCCGCTCGCGCAGATCGGCGAACGGTTCCCCGCCGGCCGGCGTGTAGCGTTCGGCCACCCAATCGTCGAACCATTCGGCCAGCATCGGCTTGGCCTCGTGGTCGCCGAACGAGACCTCCTGCAGCTCCGGATCGAAGCGGACCGGCTGGCCTATGACGGCCGCCGCGGCCTCGGCCGTCTCCTTCGCGCGCCCGAGCGGGGAGGAGACGATCGTTCGGATACCGCGCCCTTGCAACAGCTTGGCGGCCGTGATCGCCTGCGCCTTGCCGACCGCGTTGAGCGGAATGTCGGTCCGGCCCTGGGCCAGGTTCTGCGCGTTCCAGTCGGTCTCGCCGTGGCGGAGATACCAGAACGCTTGCCGGGTCAGTTGCATGGTCGCGCTCCGGATCAATCGAACAGGGAACTGACGGATGTCTCGTCCGAGATGCGCTGCATCGCCTCGGCCAGGATCGGCGCGATGGTGATCACGCGGACGCTCGATGAGTTGCGCGCGATCTCGGTCGGCATGATGCTGTCGGTCATCGTGAGGCTCTCCATCGTCGAGGTCTCGATCTTCGGCACCGCGTTGCCGGAGAGCACGCCATGGGTGACGTAGACGTCGACCGAGAGCGCGCCGCGGGATTTCAGGGCGATCGCCGCGTTGACCAGGGTGCCACCGCTGTCGACGATATCGTCGATCAGCACGCAGGATTTGTTCCGCACGTCACCGATGACGTTCATGACCTCGGACACGCCGGCGCGTTCGCGGCGCTTGTCGATGATGGCGAGTTCGACGTCGAGGCGGGAGGCGATGGTGCGCGCCCGGGCGACGCCGCCGACATCGGGCGAGACGATCATCAGGTCGCGGTTGCCGAAGCGGTCTTGGATGTCGCGGTTGAACAGTGGGGCGGCGTAGAGGTTATCAACCGGAATGTCGAAGAAGCCCTGGATCTGACCGGAGTGTAGATCCATCGTCAGCACGCGGTTGGCGCCGGCTTGGGTGATGAGGTTGGCGACCAGCTTGGCGCTGATCGGCGTGCGCGACCCGACTTTGCGGTCCTGCCTGGCGTAGCCGAAATAAGGGATCACCGCCGTGATCCGCCGGGCCGAGGCGCGGCGGAGCGCGTCGAAGGTGATCAACAATTCCATCAGGTTGTCGTTGGCGGGGAACGACGTGCTCTGGATGACGAAGACGTCCTCGCCGCGGACGTTCTCGTGGATCTCGACGAAGACCTCGTTATCGGAGAAGCGGCGGATCGAAGCGTTGACGAGCGTCAGGCCGAGCACCTTGCCGACCGCCTCCGCCAACGGGCGGTTGCTGTTGCACGCAACGATCTTCATAGATTGAGTGTTCCCCGGCGCTGGCGTCGACTGGCCGGGGGCGGTGTAGCAACCCGGCTTGTCAATGTCACCCCAACGTCACTTTTTCGACGCAGCGTCCGCGCCGACGCGAGGCCCGGCGGCGTTGAATAGGACGTCCTTGATGCCGCCCGCCGCCTGCTCGGCGGCCACGACGGCCACATCGCCCCAGTAGCGATCCAGCGTTCCGCCCGGAACCTCGTTGAGTTGCACGACCCGGCCGCGCTCGCCGCGCGAGTCGTCGACGATCCATTGCAGTTCCACCTTGAGCTGACCGCCGGAGCCGGGGGCGGTATGAACCTCGCAGTGCACCCGGTAGTCGGCGCCGGACACGGTGTCCTGCACCGTGATGCCGTAATTGCCGAGCTTCAGCTTGATCTGCGCGTCGAGGCTGCGGTCGCCATCGCCGGGCGCGCCGCTGACGCCGGCGACATAGACCCGGGCGGGCCGGTTCTGCAGGCTGTTGGGATCGGCGTGCAGCCGTGCGGCCTGGATCCGCGTCAGCAAGGCGTCGATCTGCGGCGCGACTTGGGTGGCGGCGGCCTCGAGGATGGGCTGGCCGTCGTTCGACCAGGCGGCGGCCGAGACCGGCGCGCCCTGCGCCGTGCCTTGCGACACGCCGGCCGCGTCGATCACCTCATAGGCGGGCAGGATGTCCTGTCCGCGCATGGTGGCGGACAGCAGCAGGCGCCAGTCGCCCTGGCTCGCCGTGCCGTAGGAGGCCGGCAGCGCGATGTCCGCGAGGGCCTTGGCCGTCGCCTTGGCCCAGGCTTGGCTGCCGGCATCGGTCAGCAGCGACTGCGCGGGCGTCGGCACGACGAGCCGGGCTGGCGGCGGCGCGGAGAGCAGGCTGCCATCGCGCCCGGGGTTGCCGAAGAACGGTTGTGGCAGGCCGCCGCAGCCGGCGAGCAAAGCGAGGATGACGAACAGGAGGGCGCGCATGGGTGGGGCGGCTATAGCACGATCGCGCTGATCTGGTGGCCGATCGGCCCGCCCGCCTCGAGGGTGCGGCGACGATGGCTGAAGAAGCGGTCCGGCTCGGCGGCGGTGTCGGCGTCGATGGTGTGGACGGTGGCCAGGCCGGCGAGGCGGGCGGCGCAGTAGCCGGCGAGGTCGAACTGCCAGTGGCCGGGGCGGCCGATCGTGAAGAAGCGGGTGTCGGTGGGGTCGTGGGCGAGGACGGCGTCGCGCAGGTCGGCGCGGACTTCGTAGCTCGGCTGCCGGATCGAAGGGCCGATGGCGGCGGCGATCCGTTTGGCGCCGAGGGCCTGCATGGCTTGCACCGTGGCCTCCAGCACGCCGGCCAGCGCGCCGCGCCAGCCGGCATGGACGGCGCCGATGACCCCGGCGGCCGCGTCGGCCAAGAGCACCGGGGTGCAGTCCGCGGTGACGATGCCCAGCGCGATGCCGGGGCGGTTCGTGACCAGCGCGTCGGCACGGGGGCCGGTGCCGGTCGGCCAAGGCTCGGTCACGGTGGCGACGTCGGGACCGTGGACCTGGATCGCCCCGAGCAGGTGCGTCGCGCCGAGCACGGCGGTGACGGCGGCGCGGTTGGCGGCGACATGGGCCGGGTCGTCGGCGCTGGAGAGGCTGCAGTTGAGGCTGGCGTAGCGGCCGGTGCTGACGCCGCCGCGGCGCGTGAAGAAGCCGTGGCGGAGGGGCAGGGCAGGGCTGTGCAGGAATTCCGGGGTCATTCGGCAAATCCGGCTGGGGTCGGCATGGCGGGGTGGGTCAGCGCCATCGCCTTGAACAGCCGGCCCATGTGCATCGGTTCGGCGAGGCGCTCGGCGGCGGCGAGGATGGCGCCGGCGCGGCCGGGCTGCTGGCCTTGGGCCAAGCGGTAGGATCGTTGATGCAGGCCGAGCCGCGCGAGGAACATGCCTTGCGGGATGGGGCCATGCACGGTCGCGCCGCAAGACGACGCCACGCGGGCGAGGGCCGCGAAATCGACATGGGCGGTCAGATCGGCCTTGCCGGGGGCGGCGAGCGGGTCGGCTGGGCGCCCGTTGCGGATGGCTTGGAGCGTGTCGCCGCCGGCGCCCTGTGCCGCGCCGTAATCGAGGAAGACGGCGGCGCCGGTCTCCGACGCCAGACGGGCGGCGAGCGAGGCGATCACGGCTTCGGCGGCCTCGCCGATTTCGAAGATGGCGCCCTCCTCGGCCGCTTGCGGGGCCGATCGGGGCGATGCGGTCGCTCGTTCCACGAAGCTGCCGGCCTGCACCCAGCGCTCGGTCCATCCGGAGCCGCGGCGCACGAACTGGCGGATCGGCAGCGCGTCGAGGAATTCGTTGGCCACCAAAAGCAACGGACCCGGCGGGAGCGACGTCACGTCGTCATGCCAGGTGGCGGCGAGCCGGTCGGCCTGGATCGCCCGCAGACGGTCCGATGTTTCGACCAGGTGCAGCGACAGCGATGCGGCGAAGCCGGGCGCGACCGCGCGGATGGTCCGCAGAGCGTCCTGCATCAGGGTGCCGCGGCCGGGCCCGAGCTCGGCCAGCACGACCCGGCTCGGCCGCCCCATCGCCTCCCACGCCACCGCCGCCCAGGCGCCGAGCAACTCGCCGAACACCTGCGAGATCTCGGGCGCCGTGGTGAAGTCATGGAAAGGGTCTTCGGCGGCATAATATAGCGCGTTGGAGCGCGCCATGAACGCGTCGAGCCGCTCCATTCCCCCTCGGGCCTAGCGCGTGACCGCGGAACCGCGACGTTTGCGCGTCTGCCGCGGGGCCGGCACGTAGGAGGGATCCGGGCGGGCGCGGACGATGAGGAACAGCCCGGCGAGGATCATGGGGATGCTGAGCAACTGGCCCATGGTGATGCCGGCCCAGAGGAAGCCGAGGAACGAATCCGGTTCGCGGAACAGCTCGCCGATGATGCGGGCGCAGCCATAGCCGACCAGGAAGACGCCGGTCAGCACGCCGAAGCGGGCGCGAACTCCCGGCCGGGTCACCAGGATGAGCATGATCGTGAGAAGGACGAAGCCTTCCATGAACGCCTCGTAGAGCTGGCTCGGGTGCACCGGGGTCGAGAGGGGTGTGGGCTGCATCGCCCAGGGCAGCCAGTCCGGCGCCTCCCGGCCCCACAGCTCGCCGTTGATGAAATTGGCGATGCGGCCGATGCCGAGCCCCATGGGCACGATGGCCGCGATACGGTCGGCGAAGCCGAGCAACGGGATGCCACGTTTGCGGCAGAACAAGACCAGGGCGATCGTGACACCCAGGGCGCCACCGTGAAAGCTCATACCGCCCTGCCAGACCTCGAGCGCGTCGAGCGGGTGGAGCAGGTAGTGCGACGGTTGGTAGAACAAGATGTAGCCGAGCCGGCCGCCGAGGACGACGCCGAGCGTGGCCCAGGTGAGGAAGTCGTCGACTTGCAGTTCGGTCGCGACGGGTGGCGCCCATTTGGCGAAGCGGCGCACGATCTGCCAGCCGAGCAGGAGGCTGACGATGTAGGCCAGCGCATACCAGCGGATGGCGAGCGGCCCGATATGGACGAGCACGGGGTCGAAGCCGGGATAGAGCAGGACGGGTATCATGGGCTGGCGTTAATCCTGTTCTATTCAGCCTACGCTTATAGACAGTGCAACACGGGCTGACATAGTCCCTGGTCAGTTCCATCTATGGATCGCGATAGGAGCCGAGCATGACCGAGCGACCCAAATTTCTCGACGACCTGGCCGGTGTGGCCGGCGGGGCGATGTCGGCCCTGGCTGGGCTACGCGAAGAGGCCGAGGGCACGTTGCGGGCCCGGGTGGAGGATGTGATCCGCAAGCTGGACCTCGTCCGGCGCGAGGATCTCGAGGCGGTGCAGGAGATGGCGGCCAATGCGCGGGCGGCGCAGGCGGCCATGGAGGTCCGGCTCGACGCGCTGGAAGCCAGGCTCGCGGCGATGTCGGCCTCGGCGTCGGCCACGGCGCATGCCGGCGCGACGGCCGCTCCGGAACCGCTGCTGCCGGCCCGGCCGATCGCGCCGCGTCCGCCGGACGACTCAGCCGAGGGCTCCCCGTCCTAACCGCATTACTCGATCGTGACACGGGTCATGACTTGCTGCGGTAGCGAATGCGCAGTTACTGTATGTACGTGACGATTCGCGGTTGAGGCGGGCGTCGCAAGACGGCACGGCCTGCCTCTTCACCAGGGAGACCTAGCATGTCCGCTACTACCTACGTCGCCGAGAATGCGGCAAACCCCCTGGATATCGTCGAACAACTCATCAGTGCGAATGAGTGGGCGTTCGATCGCCGCACGGAATCGGAGATGGCGGCCGAGGCCCCGGGCAAGTGGTGTGATTACGGGCTGCACTTCTGTTGGTCGCAGGAGATCAGCGCCATGCACTTCACTTGTGCGTTCGATTTGAAGGTCCCCGAGAAGCGACGAAGTGCCTTGTACGAGCTGCTGGCTTTGGCCAATGAACGGCTTTGGATCGGGCATTTCGGCATGGATAGCGACGACGGGATGCCGCTGTTCCGCCACTCCGTGTTGCTGCGCGGCGCGCCGGGGGCGAGCGCGGAGAGCCTCGAGGATATGGTGGACATCGCCATCACCGAGTGCGAGCGGTTCTATCCGGCGTTCCAATTCGTGCTCTGGGGCGGCAAGACGCCGGCCGAGGCGTTGCAGGCCGCCATGCTGGAGTGCGTAGGCGAGGCGTGACGGAGGTTTTGCCGCCGATCCTGCTGATCGGCGGTGGGAAGATGGGGTCGGCGATGCTGGCGGGATGGCGCGAGCGGGGGCTGTCGCGCTGCGTCGTGATCGAGCCGTCGGGCGCCTTGCCGGCTGGCGAGGGCGTCGAGGTGGTCGCGTCGGCCGCTTCGGTGCCGGCGGACTTCCAGCCACAGGCGGTCGTGCTCGCGGTCAAGCCGCAGGTGGCGGCGGATGCCTTGCCGCCTGCCGTGCCGGGGTTTGCGGACGCCGTGATCCTGTCGATCATGGCCGGCAAGACGGTGCGGGCGGTCGAGCAACTGGTCGGGGCGGGGCGGCCGGTGGTGCGGGCGATGCCGAATACGCCGGCTGCGGTGCGGCAGGGGATCACGGTCGCATTCGCCGGGTCGAGCGTCGGGGCGGAGCAGCGCGCGCTGTGCCACACGCTGCTCGAGGCGATCGGGGCGGTGGATTGGGTCGACGACGAGGCGCTGATCGACCCGGTGACCGCGGTTTCGGGCGGCGGGCCGGCCTATGTGTTCCTGCTGGCCGAGTTGTTGGAGCAGGCTGCGGTCGAACAGGGTATTCCGGCGCCCCTGGCCCGGCGGCTCGCCCGGATCACGGTCAGCGGTTCCGGCGCGTTGCTCGCGGCCAGCGAGCAGGATGCGGCGGACTTGCGGATCGCGGTGACGAGCCCAGGTGGCACGACACAGCGGGCGCTTGCGGTCCTGATGGCGGAGTGGCCCGGGAGCGTGTCGCGGGCGATCGAGGCGGCAACCGCGCGGTCGCGCGAGTTGGGCGCTCATATATAGGAGTAAGCGATGGACGACGCCGAATTCGACCGGGCCGTGATCGGCGCCGTCTTCGGCCAGGCGGCGTTGCGCGGGTGGCAAGAGGTCAGCTTGGTCGAGGCCGGGGTGGATTCCGGGCTGGACCTGGTCCGCCTGCGGCGCCGTTTCCCGAGCCGGGGGGCGGTGCTCATGCGGTTCGGCGCGCAGGCCGATGGGGCCGCGCTTTCGGGGGTGCCGAGCGGAACCCCGCGCGAGCGCTTGTTCGACATCTTGATGAACCGGTTCGAGGCGCTGCAGGCGCATCGCGACGGCGTGCGCGCGCTGCTCAGTGCGTTGCGGACGGACCCGGTGACGTCGCTGTTCCTCTACGCAGGAACGCTGCGCAGCATGAAATGGCTGCTCGAGGGCGCGGGCGTGCCGGCGAGCGGGGTCAGCGGTGGATTGCGGGTGCATGGCCTGCTGGCGGTGTGGCTCTATGCGCTGCGCGCGTGGGAGCAGGACGACAGCGCGGACCTATCGAGCACGATGGCGGCAGTCGATCGTGGGCTGGACCGGGCGATGCAGGCGGAGCAGAGCATGCCGGGGCGGCGGCCCGATCTGCCCGAGATGCCGGTCGAGCCGGAACCCGCGCCGATGATCGGCGATTTCCCGGAGCCTCCGGCTATCGTTGCATGACTTGCGGCAAGATTGTGTCTATAGGCAGCAAAATCCTAGGGACCAGGAAGGTGTCATGATGGGTGAGATAGACGAGACAGCCGGCAACGCGGTCAACAAGATGTCCGAGCAGGCGGCACAGAATGTGCAGCGTGGGACGCAGGCGATGCAGGACGTGACCCGCAAGGCGCAGGAGGCTGGCACTCAGGCCAGTCAAAAGGCGATCGAGGCCGGGCGCCAGACGATGGAGCAGTTCAACCGGGCAACCCAGGATGTCAGCAAGCGCACCGCGGAAGCGGGTATGGCTGGCATGGCGGAGTTCACACGTATGTTTGGTGAGATGAAGTTCCCGATGATGCCGGACATGGAGGTGTTCCTCTCGGCGCACCGACGCAACATGGAGACGCTCTCGGCGGCCAACCGTGTGGCGCTGGAGGGGGCGCAGACGGTGGCCAAGCGGCACATGGAGATCGTGCAGCAGACCATGCAGGAGATGACCGACACCATCCGCGAGCTGAGCTCTTCGGAGAGCCCGCAAGCGCGGGCGAGCCGTCAGGCCGAACTCGTGAAGCAGGCGTATGAGCGCGCCGTCGCTCACATGCGGGAGTTGGCCGATCTGATCCAGCGTTCCAACGGCGAGGCGCTGAGCATGCTGAACCAGCGCTTTACCGAGGCGATGGACGAGGTGAAGGCGATCGCACAGAAGTCCGGCCAGAAATAAGCCGATCAGGCAAAGTTCGTCGAGCGGCACGGCAGGGGAAACCCGATGCCGTGCCGTTCGTGTTAGTAGGCGGTGGTGCCGACTTTACCGATGTTGCTGGTGACCGGCGCATTGACGGCGGCACCTTGCGGCAAGCTGTTCGGCGCCTGCGGCATCTGCGTCGAGGCACCGGGTGACGTCGATCCCGCGCTCATCGGGCTCTGACCCGTCGCGCTGGTACCGGTGTAGCCCGGCGAGCAGGCGGTGACGCCGAGGAGTAAAAGTGAACCGGTTGCTATGAAAGCGAGACGCATAATTCTTCCTTCCTGAAAAGAGCGGGCCTTCGCTCAGCGAAGCGTGCCAAACGTGTCTGCTCAACGTCGTCTAAAACTCTAAGTTTCTCGCGCGATCAACATTCCGACAGATTAGGCCCGTTGCGCGGCGGCGACGTTACGGCTCAATATTGAGGCCACGTAGCCCGCGCCGGGCACGTCCCGGAGCATCGGCTCGGGCGCGCGGATATGCCAGGGGCGGGTGAAGGGCCACAGCTTCAGATACATCAGCTTGGACCCGGCGTGCGGCTTGAGCGTCACGTCGCCGGTCCCGTCGCCGCGCACGCGGACCGCGACGGCGGCGACCTGCGGCAGCGGGATGTTGATCGTCTTCGGCAGCGCCAGACCGCACTGCATGACCACGCGATGGGTGGTGACCGTGTATCGCGTGGTGCGCGCGCTGCACCATGCCAGGACGGCGAAGATGGTTAGCGCGCCGAGGGTGGTGAGCGTGCCCGGGATCGCGGCTTGCAGCGCCGGCCACAGGGTTTCGCCGTGCAACTTGGCCTGGATGATGTCGGCGAAGGTCAGCAGCACGCCGTAAACCGCGACGGCCCGGATGTGGTAGAGCCGCACGGCGATCGAGGCGAAGGTCGGGCAGCCCTCCCAGAGAATGCGCTCGACGGGGGCCAGGCGGACCGGGCCTGGGGGGGACCATGGCCAGGGCGACGCGGTCTTCGGGCGCGGCGGTGCGGTGCCGCGGCCGGGTCCGTCGATCAGACGCGTCTCGCGCGCCGCCACGACGCTGGTCGGGATCGAGGCGCTCATCCCGGATACCTCGGCACCAGCGCTTCACCGGCGGCGAGCGGAACGGTCCCGCCGGCATGGCCGCGTCCATACATATGGGCTGCACTAAAATAGGCGTTCACCTGATCCTCCTCGCGGGCGGTGATGACGTCCGGATCGGCCAGGCGCGGCGCCATCCGGACGTGGCCGGCCAGCATCGCGTCGATCAGCACGACCCGGCGCTTCTCGCGGACGTTGGTGCGGAACAGCGGGACGATGATGTTGCCTGGCGCCGGGTCGTCGTCGAGCGTCACCTCGAGGTAGCGCAGGATCTTGACCCCGCGGTCCACCCAGAGGTCGGTCACGGTGCCGACCGGGGTCTTCGCCGTGTCGAGCACGCGCATGCCGCGGGGGTCGGCGTCGCCCTTGGCCACGTCCCAGCCGTGGGCGATTCGCATCGGCTGCACCTGGGGCATGCCTTCGGAGAGCAGGGGTATGGATTTGCGCATGGGATAGGCGCCGGGCCCGACCTCGGCGAACATTGCGTCGCCGATCGGGATCAGCGGGGAGCCGAATTGAGCGTCGGCCGGGATGGCGCGGGTGGCCGAGGGCTCGAAACGGTGCGGCATGGTGGTCGTGCCGCCCTCCATCAGGGTATAGACCTTGGTCGGCGGCACCGGGGGGAAGCCCTCGATGGGGACGTTGCGGGGCGAGATGTCCCATAGCGGGTAGCCCTCCCGCTTGTCCTCGCGACGCAGGTAGTAGATCAGCGCGGCGAAGCAGAGGAAGAAGACGGCGACCAGGATCTGGACGGCGTCGAGATGGCCCGTTAGTGCGCCTAGGGGGCTCATTTCGCCTCCGCTGCTTGTTGGATGGCTGGAGTAGATGTGCCGACTAGGGAGGGATAGGTGCTGATCACGTCGGCGCCGCCCATCGGCTTGGGCTGCGAGTAATGACAGGTGGCGCATACCGCGAGGCCGTTACCGTCCTGCACGCCAGCTTCGACCACCGGAAGCACCGGCAACGACGTCTCATGGACCCGGATCCGCTTCATCGGGATCGCTTCGGCGAGTTTCAGCAGGAAGCGATTGTTTAGGTCGCGGATCTGTTGGATGGCGTAATAGGCGGTCCATCGTTGTGGCGTGCTCTCCGCCCATTCCGAGAAGGCCCGGCTGTTGTGGCAGAAGCCGCAATTGACCCCCATGCCATCGGACATCTGCATCATCATCTCGTAGATGCGGGTGACGACGATGACGGCGTGGACTTGGTCTTTGCCCGGCTGCGTCGAACTCGAATAGGCCGAGATGTTCTCGTCGCCGAGGAAGAACAGCGCCCAGCCATTGTCGGGGAAGAACTTGCGGACCGTGTCGGCGGCCTCGTTGTAGGGCTGCTGGATGGCGACGAGCGGCTTGACCGGCTTGGGCGGCTGCGGGAACCAGGTCTCGGCCGGGATCGGCTGGCCGCGGTGACAGGTGAAGCAGGTGACGCCGGACGGGGCGATGTGGTTGGACCAGTCGGCATTGATGGTGCGCGTCATCGACAGCATCAGCCGGGCCGCGACCTTTTGCGGCTTGGCGTCCGAGGCGAAGTCGTTGCCGGCGTGGCAGAAGCCGCAGCCCTGCTTGGGCGCGACCCACTGGGTGATGGCTTCCTGCAGGCGCATGAACTCGGCCTGATCGACGTTGCCCAGCACCTGGACGTTCTTGTAGGCGGCGCTGGCGAGCTGCCCGGTCGGGGCGACCGGCGGCACCGGCTCGACCTTTTGGCCCTGCGGAAACCGGACTATGCCGAGCCCGGACGCGCCGATCTGAACGCCGGCCGCGGAGGGATGGGTCCATTTCGGCACCGCGAGGACGAAGGCGATGCCCACGACCGCCCCGATCCCGACGGTCCACCGGAGGCCGCGCATCATTGCATTGCTCCGGGGGTATACAGGGACGGCAGCTTGACCATGCCCGGCGGCAGGACGTTGGGCCGGCCGGCAAAGGTGGGATAGTCCGGTGCGATGCCGTGCTTGACGCCCCAGAGATACCAATTGTCGACCAGGGTGCCGGTGATGAGGATGCCGATGCCGCCGGTGAGCGTGGTCAGGATGGCGAACCAGTAGATCCAGCGGTGGATCGATTCGAAGTTGGCGTTGAAGCCCATCGTCCAGCGCCAGAAGATCGCCGAGCGCTCCATGGCGGTGCCGCGGTCGGCGATCTCGTGCGCTTCGCGGTCACCGCCGAACGGGGTGACGGCCAGGATGGTGCCGGCATGCATGGCGAACAGCAGCGTCGAGCCGTAGAGGAAGACGATCGAGAGCATGTGGAACGGGTTGTAGAACAGGTTGCCGTAGCGGACGGAGAAGGTGGCGGTCCAGTTCAGGTGTTCGACGATGCCGAACGGCACGGCTTCGGACCAGCTGCCCATGCAGATCGGGCGGATGAAGCCGAGCACGAGGTAGAGCCAGATGGCCGAGGCGAAGGCCCAGGCGACGTGCGTGCCCATTCCGAGTGCCCGCGCGCGGCGGTACATGCGGACCCACCAGAGCAGGATGGAGGCAGTGAGGAAGAAGCCGGTCATGAGCCACCAGCCGCCCTCGGCCAATGGCGGGAAGAGCGCGAGCCCGTATTTGGCGGGGGGTGGCTGGATGGCCAGGAACGGCAGCATCTTGACGAAGCGGACGAGGTTCCAGTCGACGGCGGCGAGGAAGTTCAGGCCGATGATCTCGATGGCGATGAAGCCGCAGACCAGCGACAGGATGCCGGTGACGCCGAGATAGGTCGGGAAAAGCTGCGTCTCGCCGATCAGGCCGAGCAGCTTGGAATGGAAGGGCTTGCCGACCCGGCCGCCGAAGGTCGAACCCTGGATCGGGATCTCGTCTTCGATCGGGCCGGTGACCTGGATTGCCGTGTAGAGGGTGTGAAAGCGAGCCATTTCGAGGCTTCCTTTTTAGCTAGAAGCCAGCGAAGCCGTAGGCGTCCCAGAGCGGCATGTTCAGGTACCAGCTCATGAAATACGGCCAGCCGCGGGTCCAGAACGGGCCGGAGATCAGGATGCAGATCGCGCTCCAGATGCCGGCGTTGATGGCGAGGAAGTAGCCGAGCCGATGGATGCCGAGTTCGCCGATCGAATAGGTGATGGTGTCGCGGAAATAGACGCTCTCGTGCAGGTCGGCCTTCAGCGTCTGGCCTTTGCCCGGGTTGGTGGCGGACAGGATCTCGCCGCCATGCAGTGCCAGGGCGAATGTCGTCGTGAAGAAGCAAGTCACGGCGATCATGTGGGCGGGATTGAAATGGAAGTGTAAGTATTGATAGCCGACGTTCGAGACCCAATCGAGGTGGCTCATGATGCCGTATGGGAAGCCGTAGCCCCAGGCGCCGAGCAGCATCGGGCGGAACACCACCAGCGAGGCGTAGGCGAAGATGGCGGCGCCGAAGGCGGCCGGGACATGCAGCCCCATGCCGAGCTTGCGGGCGATCTCTACCTGGCGCAGGGCCCAGGAGCAGAAGGCGCCCAGGGCGCAGATGGTGATGATCTGCCACAGGCCGCCGTCGGCAAGCGGCGCCCAGCCCAGTCCGTAGCTGATCGGCGGCGGATTGATGCTGATCTTGAACAGCGCCCAGGTCGGCCCGATCGCGGCGCCATAGACGATCAGCAGCGTGCCGAGTGCGGAAAAGAAGATCGTCGTGACGCCAAAGAAGCCGACGTAGAACGGCCCGACCCAGAAATCGAACAGGTCGCCGCCGATGAGGGTGCCACCGCGCACACGATATTTCGCCTCGTACGACATCATGGCCATGGGGCACCTCGCTCGGTCATCATCATGGGCCCGACTTTGAGGGGATCGGCTGCCACGCCCTTGTCATTATGAGTTGACACTCGATACTGTCAATCTCTCAAGACGAAAGACAGGAGATCCCCTGATGACACTCTCGCGCCGGCGCCGGGCTGACATCATCGTGCGTAGCGTGCTGGCGGTCTGGGCGCTTGGGTCGACCGCGGCGGGCGCGCAGACCGTCACGCGGTTCGCCGTCTACATGCACTCCGGTCCCGGCTTCGAATTCGCCGTGACCGACGAAATTCCGAACCGGACGCCGCTGACGCCGGAGACGTGCACGGGCGGCTGGTGCCGGGTCAACTACAGCGGCGTCTACGGCTGGGTGCCGCAGAAGATGCTGGTGACTGAGCCGTCGACCGCCGAGCCGCAGCCGGGCCAGCGGCCGACCGAGTGCATGGATTTCGCCCGCACCGGGTGGCCGAATTCGGGCGATCTCGAACGCGTCTGCATCTTTGCGCCGAACAAGGCGATCGGGCTCGATAAACCGGCCGGGTGATCAGAGCGGCCCGGTGGCGGCGTTGGCTTTGCACCAGCTTGCGATGTCGGCGTGGGTGGCGAACCAGCAGGAGCCGCGGGATTTGGCGTGGGCGATCAGGCGCTCCAGCACGGGCAGGCGGGAGCGGTGGCCGGAGATGTGCGGGTGCAGGGTGAGGAGGAAGAGGCCGCCTTCGTCGTAGGCGGCGTCGAACTCGGCCTTGAAGATGTCGAACACGGCCGACGGGGGCGTGTAGGGGCGTAGGCCGGAGAAGCGGAGGAAGTTCCAGTAGACGGCGTCGTCGCGGATCCATTCGGGGGGGAGTTCGACGATGCCGGTGGGCTGGCCGGCGTCCTCGAGCTCGTAGGCGTCGTCGTCGGCCATGAGGGAGCTGTCGTAGAGCAGGCCGAGCTCGCGGATGATGTCGAGCGTGTCGACCGAGAAGTCCCAGCTGGCGGTGCGCATGCCGACGGGGCGGGTGCCGGCGAGGCGTTCGAGGGTGTCGGCGGCGCGGAAGGTGAGGTCGCGCTCGGCGCCGGGGGGGAGCGTGGTGTTGGCTTCGTGGATCCAGGAGTGGATGCCGATCTCGTGGCCGGCGGCGGCGACGCGGCGGACTTCGTCGGGGTACAGCAGGGCGGAGATTGCGGGGTAGAAGAAGCTGGCCGGGATGGCTTCGCGTTCGAGAAGGGCGAGGATGCGGGGCATGGCGCGGCGGTTGCCGTATTGGCCCTGGCTGATGCGCATGGGGCTCTCGTCGGAGTCGCGGAGCGGGATGGTGTCGTGGTCGGCGTCGAAGGAGATGGCGACCGCGCAGCGTGCGCCGCCGGGCCAGGCCGTGGGGGCGAGGCTGCGGCCGGCGCGGGCGCGGCCGACGATGCGGCGCCAGGTGGGTTCGGGCCACTGCCAGGGTTCGCCGTCGGGGTGATCTGTCATTTGGGGGCTTTCGGTTAGGTGCGGCGGGGGTCGAGGCGGTCTTGGAGGCCGTCGCCGAGGAGGTTGAAGGCGAGGCTGGCCAGCAGGATGGCGGCGCCGGAGAAGATGGCGGACCACGGGCTGACGGTGAGGAAGGTGCGGCTCTCGGCGAGCATGCGGCCGAGGGAGGCGGCGGGGGGTGGCGTGCCGAGTCCGAGGAACGAGAGGCTGGCCTCGACCAGGATGGCGGTGGAGAGGGACAGGCTGGTCTGGACCAGGAGGATCGGGGCGAGGTTCGGCAGGAGATGGCGGAGGAGGATGCGGGTGTCGGTGGCGCCGGTGGCGCGGGAGGCGGCGATGAACTCGGAGTCGCGCAGGCGCAAGGCGGGGGCGCGGAGGGTGCGGGCGAAGATGGGGGTGTAGACGATGGCGATGGCGATGGCGGTGCTGAGGGCGCCGGGGCCGAGGATGGCGACGATGCCGATGGCGAGCAGGATGATGGGGAAGGCGAACAGGATGTCCATGCCGCGCATGGCGATGCGGTCGGTCCAGCCGCCGCGCCAGGCGGAGAGGATGCCGATGGCGCCGCCGAGGACGAGGGCGGCGAGGATTGCGGTGAGGGAGATGGCGAACAGGGTTTGGTAGCCGAAGAGGAGGCGGGACAGGGTGTCGCGGCCGAAATTGTCGGTGCCGAGCCAGTGGGCGGCGGTGGGGCCGCGGAGCCGGGCAAGGACGCTCTGGGCGGCGGGGCGGTACGGGGCGATGAGCGGGGCGAGCAGGGCGGCGGCGGCTTGGAGGCCGGCCAAGGCGAGGCCGATGCGGAGGGAGAGGGGGGTCATGAGCGCAAGCGGGGGTCCGCGGCGACGTAGAGGGCGTCGACCAGGGCGTTGATCAGGACGAAGAGGAGCGTGGCGAGCAGGATGCTGGCTTGGACCAGCGGGTAGTTCCGCTCGGCGATGGCGCCGACCATGAGGCGGCCGAGGCCGGGGATGGCGAAGACCTGCTCGACGACGACGGAGCCGCCGAACAGGTAGCCGGCCATGATGCCGGCGCTGGTGAGGAAGGGGAGCAGGGCGTTGCGCAGCGCGTGGACGAGAACGACGACCCGGGTGGGCAGGCCCTTGGCGTAGGCGGTGCGGACGTAATCCTCGCGCAGGGCCTCGATCATGGCGGCGCGGAGGATGCGGGCGAAGGCGGCCAGGGCGGGGAGGGCGAGGGCGAGCACGGGGAGGACGAGGCGGCGGAGGTGGGCGGCCGGGTCGTCGGAGAGGGGGACCCAGCCGAGGATGTCGGCGCCCGGGAGCAGGGCGGAGGCGGCGTAGAGCAGGAGGGTGCCGAGCCAGAACGAGGGGGTGGTGACGCCGACGATGGTCAGCAGGCGGGTGGCGGTGTCGGCGGCCCGGCCGCGCGTGGTCGCCATCAGGCAGCCGAGGGGGATGGCGAGCGCGATGGCCACGGCCAGCGCCAGCGCGGTGAGTTCGGCGGTGACGGCCAGGCGGGGGAGGATCTCTTCCAGGACGGGGCGGCCGGTCCATAGGCTGGTGCCGAGGTCGCCGTGGGCGGCGCGGGCGAGCCAGTGCAGGTATTGCAGCGGGAGGGGTTGGTCGAGGCCGAGCTGGGTGCGCAGGGTGGCGAGGCGGGCCGGGTCGGTGTCGGTGGCGCCGGCCATGATCTGGGCGGCGTCACCGGGGATGAGGTGGATCATCAGGAAGGTGAGGAGGGAGACGCCGAGCGCGACGATGGCGGCGCCGGCGAGGCGTTGGGCGAGGGTGGACATGGGAGGCGGTTAGGGGGTGATCCGGGCGTCGCGCAGGGCACGCAGGCTGCGGGTGGGGTTGGGGACGAAGCCTTGGACATCGGCGCGGAGGCCGGTGAAGAGGGTGCCATAGGCGAGGTGGATGGCGGGGCCGGTGCAGGCGAGCAGGCGCTGGGCTTGGTCGTAGAGCGTCTTGCGGTGGGCCGGGTCGGTGTCGGCGCGGGCTTCGGTGAGGAGGCGGTCGAGGTCGGGGTTGCTGTATTTGAAGACGTTGGTGGCGCCGCCGGTGGCGAAGGTGCGGCCGAAATAGTCGTCGGGGTCGGGGCCGCCGCTGTTGAGGCTGGCGAAGGCCTGGAAGTTGGAGGCGCGCCAGTCCTGGATGAAGCGGCCCTGCTCCTGGACGTTCAGCGTGACGTCGAAGCCGGCCTCGTTGAGCTGGGCTTGGACGATCTGGGCGACGTCGACGACCTGCTGCAGGCTGCCGAGGACGTTGATGGTGAGCTTGACCGGGAGGGTTAGGCCGGCGGTCTTGAGCAGGGCTTGGGCTTTGACCGGGTCGGGGCGGTAGCAGGGGAAGTCGGTGGCGGGGAGGGCCCAGGCCTTCAGGGCGGGGGAGAGCGGGCCGGCGGGGGTGGCGCGGCCGCCATAGGCGGCTTCGACGATCTGGGCGCGGTCGAGGGCGAGGTTCACGGCCTCGCGGGCTTCGGGCTTGTCGAAGGGCGGCTTGGTCACGTTGAGGCCGAGGAGGCTGTAGGCGAGGTCCTGGGTTTGTAGGATTTGGACGCCGGGCTTGCCGGCGAGCGCGTCGGCGGTGGTGGGGTCGAGAGCGGGGAGGACGCGGTAGGTGCCGCCCTGGAGGCCGAGCTGGCGGGTGGCGGCGTCGGGGACGATGGAGAATTTGAGGCCGGCGAGCGCGGGCGCCGGGGTGTAGGCCGGGTTGCGGTCGAGGGCGATGTAGGTGTCGGGGATCCACTCGCGGAACTTGAACGGGCCGGTGCCGACGGGGTGGCGGGCGAGGTCGGGGATGGCTTCGGGCGGGATGATGGCGAGGGCGGCGAGTTGGGAGAGGAAGGGGGCGGAGGGGGCGGTCAGGGTGAAGCGGGCGGTGTGCTCGCCCGCGGCTTCGACCGAGGCGACGCCGGCGAGGCGGGAGGCGTAGGGGGAGGCGGTCTTGGGGTCGCGCAGGCGGGCGATGGAGGCGACGACGTCGGCGGGGGAGACGGGGCGGCCGTTATGGAAGGTGGCGCCGGGTCGGAGGGTGAAGTCGTAGGTGAGGCCGTCGGGGGAGATGGTCCAGGCGGCGGCTAGGGCGGGGACGATGGCGAGGGAGGAGTCGATGGCGACTAGGCCCTCGTAGATGGTGGTGGTGACGAGTTGGGTGGCGAAGCTGGTCGCGGTCTGGGGGTCGAGGCCGACGGGGGATTGGTCGGTGGCGATGTCGAGCGTTTGGGCTTGGGCGAGGTGGGGTAGGAGCGCCAATGCTGCAACGGTCAACCAACGCGTCAAACGAACCTCCTGCCGAGCGAGGCTGAGAGTATAGGCTGCGCGCGCCGCAGG